>JBCCFC010001410.1:0-3069 GCA_039029935.1 Chloroflexota bacterium | reverse complement strand
GTGAGTTGGTATTTACCAGTGGTAATACGGCTTGTAACTCAAAAAGATGAGTTACAAGGGTCCTCTGGTCAGGCCGCTTATGCGGTATTTTCCAGAGTAATTAGCACGCTTTTTGCCAACTCACTGTAAGCACGGGGCGTGCTCACTGAACAAGGTAAATGTTACCGTGATATTGAGCTATGTCAAAATTTTTAGACAATGTATTTATTCAACTATCAACCTGTTGCCATCGCACTCTATGATGCGCTAAACACCAACCCTGTTTATCAAGCCTTTGAACAGAGCGTTGCCAATGACACTCATGCACCGATGTCAGCCAAGGACGCCATGCTTGCCTATTTTGACTATTCGCTCAAAGAGGCGGAACAGTATGGAGACGTGACTCTGCTTGATGGGGATGCCGTTGGTGCTACGATTTGGTCTAAACCCATTGGTGAATCACGCTCGATAGAAAAGACCAATAGAAAAAATGCATTCATCCAACAATATATGGGTGATGACTGTTTCTCTATGTACACAACAATTGGGAAATTTATGGAAGTCCAGCTAGATGGACTGATTACCCCAGAGAGTTGGTATCTCTCAATTATAGGCATTGCGCCGACCTTTCAAGGACAAGGCTTGGGTAGGTCCTTGATGACACCGATTTTGACCCAAACCGATCAGCTAGGGGTTCCGACCTATCTGGAGACATATAACCCCCGCAACAAGCGGTTTTATAATCGTTTGGGCTATGTCGAAATAGCGGCGTTTGATGAACCAGTGACGGGTAAACGATACTGGGGGATGCAACGGACGCCAACAATGTAATTAAGTGAAAATAGAAATTAAATTTCGTGAGTTTACACATGAATTCAACAAAAAAAGTTCATATTCTGGGTATCCCGATTGATGAAAGTTCCTCGTTTATGGTTGGGCCTGCCTTGGCTCCAACGCGCATCCGACAGGTATTGCATTGGGGTTCGGCCAATTTAACCACCGAACGCGGCATGGATTTGGGTGTCAGTGATCAATGGGCGCATGTTGGCGATTTAACCCTTGGCGTTGGTGATGAAGCCAGAACCCAGATCGAGGCAGGCATACGGCATCATTTAAGCCTTGCCGATCATGTGCTTTCGCTTGGCGGAGATCATGCCGTGACCTATCCCATCATCCGTGCATACACAGAAAAATACCCCAACTTAACCATTATACAATTCGATGCGCACCCCGATCTATATGATAATATCGACGGCAATCGCTATTCACACGGATGTCCATTTGCTCGCATTATGGAGGAGCAACAGGTTGAACGTTTGGTGCAGGTTGGGATCCGCACATTGAATAGCCACCAAAAAGCACAGGCAGAACGCTTTGGGGTCGAAATCATTGATGCATGGCGTTGGCAGGACATCTTTAATTTGTCCTTTGAGGGGCCTGTCTATATCTCGCTTGATCTGGATGTCTTTGACCCAGCCTTTGCCCCGGGCATCTCTCACCATGAGCCGGGTGGTCTCTCTCCCCGTGATGTCTTTACGATTTTGCAAACACTCAACATCAATCTTGTTGGGGCCGATGTTGTCGAGTTAAACCCGCACCGCGATTTAGTCGATATGACAGCGATGTTGGCGGCTAAGTGTGTTAAGGAATTATTGGCTCGAATGCTAGAAGCCTAGATCATAAAATATTATAAAGAACTATTCTTTGTCAAGGAAGACAGGTAGCGTAGGTCCGATTATCAAACGGACAATCCTCTCAAAATTATTTGACAAAGTAAGAGAATCATAGGAGTATTAGAAATTATGGAAACAACTGAAAATCAAATTAGTGTTGTCAATACCTATAATGAATGGGACCCGCTGGAAGAAATTATTGTGGGTCGTGCCGAGTATGCATGTGTGCCCGAATGGCATCCAACGGTTAAATCGACAATGCCGAAAAACCAATGGACCTTTTTTCAGGAAAACGGCGGTGACTATTTCCCAGAGAAAACGTTGGAATTGGCCGCCAAAGAACTAGATATATTATCTGATGTCTTGGAGGGCGAAGGTGTTGTGGTTCGTCGTCCCGAACCTATTGATTGGAAAAAGCCTTTTTCTACACCAGATTTTGAACAACCCGCAGGCTTATATGGGGCAATGCCGCGTGATTACATCATCGTCTTTGGCGACGAGATTATTGAATCACCGATGGCATGGCGTTCACGCTATTTTGAACATCTTGCCTATCGTCCCTTAATTAAAGAATATTTCCACCAAGGCGCACGCTGGACAATGGCTCCCAAACCGCAGTTATCGGACGAACTTTATAACCCTAATTATGATCATAGCAAGGGTGAATGGGTCGTAACCGAATTTGAACCTGTCTTTGATGCCGCCGAGTTTATGCGTTGTGGACGCGATGTTTTCTGCCAGAAAAGCCAAGTTGCCAATCAGTTTGGGATTGATTGGCTGCAAAGACACCTTGGCGATGATTATCGCATTCATGTGCTTGATTTCGATGATCCCAAGGCCATGCATCTGGATACAACGTTTGTACCGCTGGCGCCAGGACGGCTGATGCTCAATGCGGAACGCTCTGTTGGTTTACCAGCGATGTTTGATTCATGGGAGATTTTGAATCCACCACCACCAAGCATTGGTGATGATCATCCACTTTACTTCTCTTCCAAGTGGGTGACGGTCAATGTGTTGAGCATTGACGAAGAGCGCGTGGTGGTCGAGGAACAGGAAACGGTTCTGATTCAGTTCTTGAAAGATCATGGGTTTAAACCCGTCACGGTTCCATTCCGCAACTTTATGAGCTTGGGTGGGGCATTCCACTGTGCAACATGCGACATTCGACGACGCGGAAAGCTTGAGTCATACTTTGATTAAAGTTTTATCGTCGTCGTATAGGAAAGTATAAACAGTAAAACAGATTGCCAATCTGTTGCCCACCCGCAGATGGGCAATCTGCGATACCATTTCGTATTGTATAGGAAGTGTAAAGTCAGCCAAGAGGCACTGCCCAATTCTGGCTGAATGCTGGCGGCTGAGTAGCTGAACGCTTTTTTATAGGTCAATTTTAGTGAAACAAGAATTTCTATGC
>JBCCFC010001409.1:0-3088 GCA_039029935.1 Chloroflexota bacterium | reverse complement strand
GTTGAACATAAAAAGCTGGGCTATGGGGCCACCCCTGCAAAGGCCGGAATCTACTCTGGTACGACGCTGATTTCTGACCCCATAGGAGTGGCTAAATGGCCTAGTCAAACTGTTTAAGCTGTTGCTGACCATTACAAAAAAACGTGTATTCCCCCCAACAAGCCTCAATGCTCACATCATCCAACAACATCCACGTAAAGACATCATCCCGCACATCGCTGTTGAAAACCTCAAAGTAAACCCGCACTTGGCGACTGGCAGAGCGTGGCCGATCTTTGAACATCTGCTTGTTGAGATCGATGGTATGATTCTGCCAGTTGTCATCATTTTGCAATCCTCTTTGCACTTGGGCCACTGTTTGGTTTGTGGCAGGGTCTAACAGCAGAATTTGTTGAAAATCTTGTGACTGTACATCAACATCATCGGGACTGCTCGTTCTGCGCCATGATCGATACGAAAGTGTGAGCGAGGGTGCGCCGATGGGCAATTCAAGGTCCTGATAGATGGCAGAAATCGTCGCCCCACTTGCACCTGGGCGGACTTGGTTTTCGGGCATCAGCCCTAGCTGAACAAAGTGATTGCTGTTATCACCACGAATACGCACCAGTTTGGGGGTGCTTTCCGTGTTGACATAGCCCCATGCCCAAAGCGAACCAGTTTCGTTGCCAAATGTGCCGTTGCGCACCAATTCAACACAATTGGTCAATACATTACCACCAATGGAGTCAGTCACTGGCTCTGTTGGCTGTGATGTTGGTGTTGCTGTCGGTGCCGTTGTCGGTATATTTGTCGGTATTACTGTCGGTTCAGTGATGGGTCCTGATCCCGGAATAGGCAGTTGTGCAGGGGGAAGTGGTGTATTCATGGATGTATTCATCAGATCATCCATCATCTTTTTGGCTGGATTTTCCGGCGTATTCGCAGGCGGACCAACCTGCGCGCTCGGTTGAGGTTGATCCGAAGGATTGCGCACAATAAAGGACTTCTGTACCATGCTGCCCGATGGCGTGGTGACGAATAGTTGATACATACCGGAAGGGCTATCGGTTGGCAACGTCGCAACCATGAGATGGTGTCCGCTGACCTGTGCAGAGGATACATCAGGGACAGATTCTGCTGCGCCTTCATTACGGAGAAAGATGAAGGTGGCGGTGACAGGCTCGCTGGTTTCGCTGCTTGTGCTGCGGGCGATCATATACTCAAACGCCGCATCCTCAGCCGAGCCTATATCGGATGTAAGGTAACAAGGGCGTGTCGCAATATCAAAGGCATTGTTGGGATTATTGAGGACAACAACACTCTCGCGTCCTGTGCGCTCATTGGCAACAAAGCGGATGCCTTGTAATGCATCGATCATGCCATCTGTCGACCAGACAAAGCGAGACAGGGGTGCGCAGGGAAGAGCCGAGAACGAACCATCGTCAGCAAAGGGTTCTTCTGCTGATGGTATGTTATTCCTATTTTCGTTATCAAGTATGGTCAGATTGCGACGATAAACAACCACAGGGATTTCATCATCTTCAATGAATGCCTCTAACATCAGTCGATAGTCACCAGGTGGGGTTTCCCCAGAAAATTTTCCAGTCAGAGCAACGCGACTCAGTGCGTCTAAGCTAAACTCTGTCCCCACACGACGTGACTGTGCCTCTTGTGCAGCCAACGTTGCCAAGACAGCAAAACTATCGCTCTCTGGCGGCAGTGCATAGGTCTGATAGCGAAGCTGGATAGGTCGCCCCACGGGGTTTAACACACGGACACGGAAGTCAGTCGCTGCGCCCGCACCAAAAAAGGGCAAGCAGGGCAGCAGGGCAAAATCATAAGTAAAGAATGTGTTATTGGGAACAATCTGGTTGGTGGTTGGAGCAAAGGCAAACACATCGCTGCGCTGCTCAAAAATAAATTCATCGAGCGTTTCGCAATCGAGTTGTGTATTGTCCACTGGCGTTGTAGGAACATTATTCTGTTGTTTGACACTTGCATACGCAGGATGTGCAGCAAGCATGATGGTCAAACAGAAGAAACCTAAAAGATACCATCGTTGTTGGTTGAATCGTTGAAGCATATGATTATCCAAATTTTTCCTTTATCCAAGCGACCAGTGCCTCACCCGCCATACCGACAATACGCCCGACGGCAGGGGTGGCAAAAAAGCTGGCTAATGCGCCTGTAAGTTGTGGCAGTGAGTCGAGCAATGTCTCTCCCATACTTTTAATGACTTCACCATTGGGTTCTGTGCTGGCATTGCCACTGCTTTGCCCACTACCCTGCCCACTACCCTGCCCAGAAGTGTTCCCCCCGGCAGCACCCCCACTTGCATTTTGTTGTTTGCTTGCTTTCTCCACTTCGGCGGCAATTTGTTGCCACATACTTGACGCCATTTTGACCATACCCGCGCCAATTTCAGCTTCCAGTGATTTGAGCTTGGCGGATACCTCATCAATTGCCCTAGTCACTTCTGGACCATCATCGGGCGTAGGTGCGCCTAGAATTTCTTGCACAGATTGGGTGATATTTTTGCCAATTGCCACATTTTTGGCGCCCCCACTGACTGTGGCAATAATCACATCTCCACCAATGTCACCTGTCGCCAAATCACCAGCAACGGCGGATCTGGGAATCTGGTCCCACCATTTTGGTTGTGTTAGTTCTGCTTGTGTACTCATTTATTATCCTTTTTATGAATTTAACAGGAAGAAACGGAAAGGAAGGAAGGGGACGGTTGGTATTTAGTATTCTTCCCGGCCTTCCTGATCCTCCTGTGTAGATTTGCCTTATTTAGACAACCTTGATATCGCTGTGTCATGCTCCGTAAATCCTTCATGTATAATTGTCTTATACAAAAAATGTTTAAATGGTGATGAAAGTTCCCAATGAGTGTGACAGCAGTATTATAACAAACGTAATATTATCTAAATGTAAGCTTCTGGCAAGCGTAATTAGGTGTACAGTGTCATTGCTATAATGTATACTACAATAAGCCTAAATTTTGCAATTAAAAAAACACAAATATAAATCATTTTTTTAGCATAGTTGTAATGGTCAGCAACACCTTAAACACTCTCGTAGGGGCGTACCCTTGCGGTCGCCC
>JBCCFC010001408.1:0-3102 GCA_039029935.1 Chloroflexota bacterium | reverse complement strand
CCTCCCTGTGTGGCTCATTACAAATTTTATGACAACTGAGATAGCCACGCATCCATGCTAGGACTGGTTGCCACAGATGTCTGCAACGTCTGTAATGTTGCCAAATCAGCCATCTGTAGCCGTTGAGAGATGTCACTGGGCAGGGGCTGACCAAAACAGGCTTGGCTTAGGATGGGTAGCGTTGTCAGTATATTATTGCGGACACCGCGCTCCTCCCCGATAGCAAGCCCCTCTTCGCGCCCCTCTTCAATCCAATCGTCCGCAACTTCACCAGCCAATGTTCTCGCCGACACCTCGTCAGAGAAAATATCGGCAACTCGACGACGCCACCGAGGTAACAACTCACAAGTGATTTCATCCTCGATTCCATATTCGACTGGCGTTTCAGGCGAGGATGCACGATACACCCAGATTTTCTGCTGTCGATCATCAACATCCCAAACGATTTGCGTACCATTGGAAAAATACTGTTGTCGTTTCAATCGTTCCTTTGCCCGTGTATTCGATGGAGAGCGAGCTTCAACGACCAACTCAGGACCACCGTAAATAATCGGTCGATCATTTGGTCCTACCGGGCGGGCGGCACTATCCAGTCGCTGTTGAGAAATCAACATCGCATCTGGAATCAATGTAGACCCATCCTGCATCAAACACTCTGTCTGATCAGGCAGCACTTCCCCAAACCCAGCATGTCTTGCTGGTAAACTAAATATATCATTGATTCTGGCGACGACGCGCCGTTCTTCTCTGTCTGTCATTTCTTGCCATACCAACCATCCATTCAACAATTCGATGGATTCTTCACTAATGATTGTTTCGATATTGATAATTGTATAGGGCCCACGAGGGCGTTCATAGGCTTCGATGATATCCACAGGCCAGTGATTGGGTTTGACCTTGTTTGCCTGCCACACAAGCCAACCATTGCGCAATTCCATCGGCTCGGTTGCCAGAATCATCCCTGCATTTTCATCTGTATATCGTCCTTCCCATCGACGCTCTGCCTCAGCCACTGTTCGCGGCCATTGGTCGTTTGGACCATATAACGCCATCCAGTCAACCTCATTGGGATATTGTCCATTCAATGACTGGCTTGTTGGCTTGGTTGCGCCCTGATAAAACCGTAGATGTTTCTGGCGCTTCCGCTGAGTAGGTGGCTCCATAGGCGGTTCTTTTATCAAAGGGGTGATAGGTGATTGGGGCGACATGAGTGTACTTGTTGTCATATTATTACCCTTTCGACTGATATTCTACTAAATCGTTAATAATTGACTTTGTTTTCTTTAAAATATGATAGACATCACCGATCTTACCCTGTGTTACGTCGTAGGCTAAACTGACAGCATATTCCTTGCCACTCAAGACAACAAAATACCAATGACGCCCAATCACATAGGCTCCATAGAGGGGATGGTTTGATGTGTTTAATATCTGTGCGGCGATCATGGCAATCATGACTTGCCCCAATGGATCGCCTGTCGAATTCGTATCCTTCTTGTGTTCATGTAAAAAAAAATACGGTTGCTCTGGCAGGCGATTGCCATTGGCGACAATAAAATCGACTGTACCAGACAAGGTGTCATTCTTATATGGCGCAGCAATGGGTCGTTCCAAAAAGGCTTGGTAGTGTTCTTCATCAAAATCAATCGAGTTTAATAGTGGCGCAATGACTTTGAATTTTAATTCTTCTTCATTCCAGCTATACACACTTTTAATTAACTTTTGTTCCATACGTTGGAGTGTTTCTACGGGTATATCATTTCCATCTATATCGCCAGCGTCTAACCATTCATCCAGCAAATCAAATTGTGCTACCATCTTCACTTGGAATTCTTTTTCCACTTCGGCAATTGTCCAACCAGAAAAGGATTTCATTATTTCGTCTCCTTTCTAAACCACCAATAGTGTCGCGGATTTAGGGAGCGCGGATTCGTCTCGAAATCAATCCGCGCTCCCTAAATCCTCGGCACTACTTCCTGCATTAAGTATACCGCTTTTATACAGATTCGCCAACACAAATGGAACGTTCGAGCGCATTGGGCTCAACAATCAACGTAGGACAGAATCACTGATTACCGACTCACTGATTACCGGCCCACCGATACTATTGCATCTCCAACCCCGAGCCCTGCAAAATCGTCTGCGTCTCATAAATCGAGCCAGTGCGCTTGGCCCCAGGCAACGGCAGACGGACAGGGACATCGGTCACGCGAGGGACGTTGACTGGCACTCCTCGCACCACTTCACTGTTAAACGTGTCCCAATCGACACCGAGCAACGGCCATGCATCCAGCGCGCAATATTGGAAGAGCAACAGTCGGCGTGGGTGTTGGCTATGGTTGGGCGTGGACCCATGCAACATACGCGCATGGTGAATGCTAATGCCGCCCGCTTTGAGCGTGATTTGGGTGGGGTTGTCGGCCTGCAGGGTTGAGTCTGTCACTGCACCCGCAAAGTGTCCCTCAAAGTGATGATCATAAATCTTGCCTTTGTGCGACCCTGGGATGACCAGTAGACAGCCATTCTCCACAGTCATTTCATCAATCGCCACGCCGACAGCCAACAGATCATCGTTGGTGTGTGGATAGAAGGCCCAATCCTGATGCCATTCGACCGGACTGCCGATTTCGGGCAACTTCAGGTTCAGCTTGTTGCCATTTTGGCGGAAGTTTGGCCCGATGAGTTGCGACACAATGTTGCAGATACCTGCATGGTGCAACGTATCGCGGTAGGTCTGATGGTGTGTGATGGGCAGCTTGATACGACGCAGACGAGGATTCTCTGGCGTGTGGCTTGGCTCCAAGTCAAAGATGTTGGTGTGTTCGGTGACACTGCGTGATTGATCCACAAATTCATCTGTTACCCGTCGCAATTCGGCAACCTCATCCGCAGAGAGAACATTCTCTACACCGATATAGCCATTTTCATGATAAAAATCAATCTGTTCCTGTGTTAATGCTGTCGTTTGCATGTTTTGCTCCTTTGGAAAAGTTGAACGGTTGAAGGGTTGAAGGGTTGAAAAGTTGAAGGGTTGAAGGACGGATAGGTAGACAGAGCGGACCCACAGGACGTTGGAGCAGGTGGTGAGGTGCCTGCTGGCGG
>JBCCFC010001407.1:0-3107 GCA_039029935.1 Chloroflexota bacterium | reverse complement strand
GTTCAATCATTCGATTAGATATTGAATTCCGCTGGCTCAAGGCAAAATTGCATTTGCATACTTATTTTCCGCCCTCGGCTAGAAAGGGTTTTGGAGCGAGAGAGAAAAAGGGATAAGATTCAGCGTAGGGGGTGAATCTTATGGCAAAAATGGAATATGAAACGAGAGTAGTGGGCGCAGGGCCACTGGTAAAAAACCTGCTGGATGAGTTGAACGTAGTGGAAGTAATAGATGCATCATTGAACCATCAACCAGAAATAGAGGCAACGTATGGGGAATTGACGCAAGCGATAATAATCAACAGGATGAGTCTTGCGCCAAAGCCATTGTATGGGATGTCAAAGTGGGCAGAAGAGAGTGGGGTAGCCCAGCTATTAGGGGTGGAGGCGTCATGTCTGGACGATGACCGATTGGGCGCGATGCTGGAAGGGCTGGCAAAGAATCAGGTAAATATTTGGAGCCAAATTGTGGTGAATGCGGTAGAGAAATTTGGATTAGAGCCAGAGTATCTAAATGCAGATACGACAAGTGTGTACTTTGAAGGGAAATATGAAAATGAAAATGGGACAGTGAAGGATGAGGAAAAAGCACCGATATTGATTGAGGGATACAATAAAGATGGGAAGCGGAAGAAAGCCCAATATGTGCTGAGCTTGGTCAATAGTGGGCGTATACCACTCTGGTACAAGGCCTGGGATGGGAACCAAAGTGACGATGGGGTCTATCTGTCAGACATGCGCGATATGGGTAAGATGGAATTGAATCTTTCAAATACAGTGTTGATTGGAGACCGAAAGCTGTGTAGTGAAGGAAACCTACTTGACCTGTGTCATAGTCAGCAACAATTCTTGGCTCCTCACCCGTGGCGAGATAAAGCGAAACAACAGTGGCTAGCGACATGGAAGCAACTCGAAACAGGAGAATTGTCTTGGCTCGATGTCAATTATGTGGCTCGCAATCATGAAAAGAAAGCGGAGGATAAACGACCCAGCTATAAGGTGTGTGAAATCCCCATGCCCTTGGTTGACAAGGCACGAGAGACAACCTACAATCTCCGTTGGCTCTTCAGTTGGTCCAGTGATAAAGCTGCCGCTGACCAGCGAAAGCGAGAGAAATCTGTGGAACTGGCCCAAGCCGAACTTGAACGCATCCAAAGACTACTTGGCAAGTATGACTACAAAACCCGTAAGGTCATTGAGCGACGCCTTGATAACGGTTTGCGGAAGGCGGGGGCGACTCGATACTTTCAGTACACCCTCACTGGTACCAAGGCGAAACAGAATTGGAAACTGAAATGGCAGATTTTAGAACCTGCTTTAGATGAAGACCAAAAATTCGATGGCATCGCCCTCTTCTGTACCAATGTGCCACCAGAGCGGTTGGCTGCCCCTGATGCGATCATCAAGTACAAATCGCAAATCAATGTCGAGCAGTCTATTGACTTTATCAAAAGTCCGATTCATATCCGCCCTATGTGGTTACATTCACCACGTCGCATTGCTGGTTTAACTCTGCTCATCATGATTGCCGTCTTGCTCGCCTCCCTCCTTGAATTTCTGGTCCGGCAGCATCTGGACGCCAATCACCAACTCATCCATGGGCTTATGCCTGAAAATCGAGACAATCCCTTCCCTACTGCCTCCAAGTTACTCCAGGCGTTTCAGGATTATGCCTTGATTCTCATTCTCCATCCTGATGGCTCCCAAGAATTCTATTCTCCTGCTCTTCGCCCCGTCCAGCAACAAATCTGGGATATTTTACAACTCTCTCTTGCCCCTCCTTAGAACCTTTCTTCGATGGGGGCGGAAAATAAGTAATGATTGACATTCCAGCTGCGAAATTTCGCTCACTGCGGCACAGTCAAAGCTTGTCTGGGCAGACTGGTGCTGTGCGGACTGGTTTTGTGCGTTGGCGATTAGTGTGGCGTTGATGGGCGGTATGCTGCTCCACACAAGACCGATGACAGCCAGTAGGATGATACATATTATTATGTTAACTTTCTGCATGTTTTTACTCCTTATCTTCTCTATAATCTATCTACGTTCGTCTGTATCTTCGTTTTGTGGCTTAACGGCTCACCGTCGGCAAAAACACCCTGTGCCCCACCTCAACTTCCACCGTCACAGGACGCGCTTGCAATCCATTACGGTCACGCGCATAGACAACGATGCGGTAGACGCCCATCTGCGTGAAGACCGTGTCATCAGCACCAATGTACAATGCTTGCGTCTCGTCAGCAGCGTTAAATTCGATGATGTCTAGGCTTTCTGCGTTGAGTTCGCCGTCATCTTCATAGGCGGCTTCACCTGTTGGCGGGATGTAGTCGGGTGGATAGACCACGCCCCAGACTTCTGAGATAGACTCGTTGCCAAATTGGTGACGCACATCGGCACGAAGTTGGAATTGGCTAGCGGTGTTGGTGGAGGTGACGTTCACGCTGGCAATATAGGGCGGCCATGTGCTGCTCAGTGTCCCCACGTTGGCAAAACTGCGTAGCGAGGCAATGGCAAAGTCATCGGCTTCGTTGGGGATACCGTCGCCATCGGCATCGAGCCAAGGCCGTTGATAACGGTGATGTTGTTGGACGCTGTGGCTGCTGGCTTGAAAGCTGTAGAACAGGTGGTGGTCGGCCCACAAAAAAGTGATGAACTCATCCGAGAAGGCCGCGCCATTGCGCGATACATAAGCGTCGTAGGATTCGTTGGAGGAGGTGATAATGACACGCCCCTCACTGCTAATCGACCCATTGTGACGGTTGATAAAACTACCCGCACGACAGGCTTCGATGATCACATTGACAAGCAGGTCGGGAAATTCGCCCTCCAACTCACTCAACCATGCATCCAGATCACCGGAAGTCAGTACCTCTTGGTTGAGGTTGTCAAGATAAAACACATCAGGACCACCATGATCGACCAGATAGAGCGTCAACACCTGACTGACATGCTCTTTTTGCAGATACTCGTTGGCCCACTGGGTGATGCCATATTCAAGGTTGCGCTTGGTGGCTTCACCATCAAACCCATCCAACGATGAGTCTGTCGCCAAGAAGAAAATCTCGCTATCGTTGCGCCCCTTGGCCTTAAACAGGTCATAGGCATAGCGTG
>JBCCFC010001406.1:0-3118 GCA_039029935.1 Chloroflexota bacterium | reverse complement strand
TGACGCAGGTAGCCAACCTGCGATACTTTCCTTTGTCCGCCAAAATGAATGACTCACCCAAATAGGCTGCGGAAAAATCGGCCAACTGCGCCAAAAATAGAATTAGATTGTTCAGGTGCTTCTGTGGTTTGTTGATTGGTTGTTGACTCTGCGTTGTTATTTGTGCTAGTCTCACTAGATGTCTCACTAGACGCCTCTGTATGTGTCTCAGAGGGTATCTCACGGGCTGTCTCACGGGCTGTCTCATGGGTTGTCTCATGAGGCGCATCGGCATCGCTGTCCTGTCGTGTATGCTCTTCATCCCCTGATTGCTCAGGTTGGTTGCTCACATGGCTGGTCAAGATATCCGGTTTGGGTCTGGCAACAAAATCAGGATCAAACATATCTGTGTTCATCACGCCACGCGTTGAGGAGACCAAGGTTTCATCCACCTCGTGTCCCTGTCCTTGTTCCAACAAGGCACGCAAACTGCGAATCACTTCTACATCATTCTGTGTAACACTACTTTTCACAAAGGCGTCACGAGCATCTTCATCGGGCAGCACCAATCCCTTGGGATAGACTGTCTTTGCTTGAGCCAAGACCTTTTCGACAGTAACGCGATCCGCTGCTGGGTCCATATCAGCTCGCTTGGGTATCCAACGATTGATGTCACGCAACATCCTGCGCAGCGCGCGTTGCTGCGGATACATGGCTTCCTCAGCAGCCTCATCATCCAAGTGCGCACTCGCTTTGGCAATCGACTCGCCTAGCTCCGTGCCCCAATTCAGCAGCACGTTGGCCGCTTCATCATCTAAATTATCTGTTAACCCTTCATTGCCTAATAAACTTTCTGCAATCTGTTGTGCCCGCGTTGCGATAATCTTATCAATTGTTTCCATAATATCCTGTTGTGTACCCTTTGCGTATATTTACCATAGATAAGCCAACCCACAGAAATAAATATTTGCAGAGTAAGCGGGACACCCTCTGGGTCCTAACGCTGCATTCCCGCACAAGAGAGTGTTAGCTCCATGATTTTATGAGCATTTTGTTTTGTAGGTTGGTCTTACCTGATGTTGGCAGACCCTCTATTGAAAGTGTACACAAAAGTGTGTTGAGTGTCAATAAGAAATGGGCATCTGCGCGAGCAGATATGACAGTGTTTTTGCAATGTCTTGGTCAATGATAAAATCAAACGGCGAACACATTTGTTTGTATAGGCAATAGCAATTGATGCTATGCTATTTAATTAATGATGATAAAGGAGCGAAACTATGCATGTGTATAGCGTTAGCGGAAGACAAACGAACGAGAGGCAAACCCGTCGGAAACAAATTGAACGTATATTGAAGCGCACGGCCAAACGATATACCGTCTGGGCAGGGCTGCTTTTATTGGGGATCGTTACAGCCGTCTTCGGTGCGTTGTCTACACCACAACACGCCGCCGCAACCCCCAATTTCTTTGTCGAATGGCGCGATACAATCTACACACAAACCCAAGGCAACCTCGGGAATACAGGGTGTCGTCTTTGCCACCTCAACACCAGTGGTGGCGATGGCTGGAATGCCTATGGTTGGAGTCTTCGTGAGCGTATTCGCAATGAGGGCATGACCTTTGCACAGGCAGTGGCGGCTGTAGAATCGTTGGATGCGGATGGCAATGGTGTCACCAACATCGACGAAATTAATAGTCAGGGGCAACCTGGGTGGACAAATGGCAATACGAACACGATTTACTTCCGTGATGATACAACATTGACCGACCAACCTGTCCCAGAAGGCGTCCAATTTATTGAGCCAGCCGTCGATGGTATTGATAATCCAATTGCCGAGGGGATTCCCACTGGCGACATCACAGTCTCGCTTGTGACCATTGCCGATAATTTGGTGTCACCCTTGTGGGGTGTGGCTGCACAAGGTCTAGATAATTATCTATTTGTGGTAGATCAGCCGGGGCAGATCTGGCAGATTAACCTTTTAACAGGCGGCAAAGGTATTTTCTTAGACATTTCTAGCTCGCTTGTATCATTGGGTATCGCTGGTTCTGGTAGCTTTGATGAGCGTGGCTTATTGGGCGTTGCCTTTGCACCAGACTACGCAACCAGCGGAAAGCTCTATACCTATGCATCAGAGCCTGTGGAAGGTGTTGTTGATTTTTCGACCATGCCAGACAAAACAAACCCCAACCACCACAGTGTCCTTGCGGAATGGATGGTGGATGATCCCACCAATCCCAATAGCACTGTGAATATGTCATCCAAACGGATACTCTTACGCATTGATCAGCCACAGTTTAATCACAACGGCGGCGCATTGGCCTTTGGACCTAATGGCATGCTCTATGTTGGACTCGGTGACGGTGGCGGTGCGGATGACGATGCTGAAATCGGGCACAGTGTCGGTGGTAATGGGCAGAATGCGGGCAATATTCTTGGCACGATTCTGCGAATTGACCCCAATGGCAATGACTCCGCCAATGGACAGTATGGCATTCCTGCAGATAATCCATTTGTCAACGACAGCAACCGCTTGAACGAAATCTTTGCCTATGGTCTTCGCAACCCGTATCGCATGTCTTTTGATAGCGTGACAGGAATGCTCTATACTGGTGATGTCGGACAAAATGACATTGAAGAGATTGATGTGATTACATCTGGCGGCAACTATGGTTGGCCGATTAAAGAGGGAACCTTCTTATTTGAACAGAATGGTGCGGCTGCGGGTGTTGTGACACAGCAGTCAGCTGGCGCACCCGAAGGCTTAATCGATCCCGTTGCTGAGTATGACCATGACGAAGGACTTTCGGCAATTGGTGGATTTGTCTATCGCGGTTCCGCAATTCCAGCACTACAAGGACGTTATGTCTTTGGTGACTGGGCACTCAGTTTCAGCAATCCATCAGGCCGTCTCTTCTATCTGGACGAGAATAACGGTATCAACGAATTCCAGCTTGACGGTATGGCCGATATGGGCATCTTCTTGCATGGATTTGGACAGGATGCCAATGGTGAGTTGTATGTGTTAGGCAACACGACGGGCAATCCATTCCCAAATGATACTGGCACAAATACGGGGGTAGTCTTGCGTATCGGTGTACCAGGTGCAACGGTAGACTTTGACCATTCTAACCAACG
>JBCCFC010001405.1:0-3120 GCA_039029935.1 Chloroflexota bacterium | reverse complement strand
TCACCTCTGCTCGCTCATGATATGTATCAAACATGACTGGCAAATTCTTTCACATAGCCTGTATGTATTCCAGATTTGCCAGTCATGTCGTTTGAATCTCTCATAGAATTGTATAATGAAGCGTCGATAAATCAAATATCGCTAACATCCAAATAAAGGCAAAGAGAGTAGAGTAACAATATCATTATTTTCTGACTTGTGGTTATTAAAGAACCTATCACAAGCCAAGCAGAAGGAGCGTTTAAGCGGTATGCGATTGAATACAACCAAAAGAACTTATCGACAACTATATTTTGTTGCCCTATTGACCCTCTGTTTAGGTCTATCCCCATTGATGCCCACCAGTAGTGTACTCGCCAGGGCGAATACATCATCAGCAGCAGCCGAAGACCCAGGGATTCTGTCCGTCGTTGGATTAAATGGGGCATCATTGCTAGATGCGCCCAATGGAAATTCGGTGGCTTCTATTTCTATCGGCAAGGTGGTCTGGGCAACCAAACGCTCGGCGGATGGTGCGTGGATTTATGTGCGTATGGATGACGGTGATGTGTCTGGTTGGCTGTTGCTGGACGAAATTGTTATCTTTGATGCAGGTCGGTTGCCTGTGGGTGAGGGTGCAAGAGCACCAGCATCTGCACCAGCGAGCGCACCAGTACCTGCGAGTCCGGCGCCTGCAACAATGCCAGCATCGCCAGCACAACCATCCAGTGGCTACCATACTGCCGCAGCAGGCAGAACGGCAACGGTGACATTGCAGGGTGCGCGCCTCAATGTGCGCTCAGGTCCAGGCACAAACTACCCAATTATCGGCAGTGCCAATACCAATGATGTCTATAGTGTCCAGAATCAGGACGCAACTGGGTATTGGGTGCAGATCAATTTCCCCGCTGCGGGTGGTCAAAGTGCTTGGGTCTATAGTGGGTATGTCCAGTTGAGCAATGCTGTCGCTGCAACATCATCCCCTGCACCAGCCTATTCACCACCTGCGCAAAGCCAACCGACTTATACTCAACCTACCTATAGCCCACCCACACAGCCAGCGTATACGCCGCCTGCCTATTCAGCACCTGCTTATACGCCCCCCGCGTACTCACCACCAGCCTACTCACCACCAGCGTACTCACCACCGGCAACCACTGCCCCGACCGCAACCGCTGTTCAGCATGAAGTTGACCAAGGTCCCGGTGATAGTCCAGAGATGGCAGGTACACCACCATCTGACCCTGTGTTGCTTAAGGCCAACGAATGGCACTGGTATACATTCCAACCACAACAACCGCTCACAGGTGAAAATGCCAAGATCAACATCCAGATGAGCGTTCAAGAAGGGGACGCAACGTTTGAGATATGGACTGACGCGATGGTTAATTTGTGGCGCAATCTGCACGAATTTGAACCGTTAGGCAAAGGCACTCAGAACAGTGTTTTACCGGGGGAACCCGAACACTATTGGTCCAGCTCATTTGAACATAACGAAGTATTTTACTTAATTGTGAAAAATGAACAGCACACGGGTACAAAAGATGCAGCGATTTATGTGCTGGATGTGAGTGGAAATGTGTCGTTTCCGTAGCGGATGAAGCGTTGAAGCGGTAGAGCGTTGGAATGCTAGAACGTTTCATCGTTCCAACGCTTCAACGTTCCCCTACTCTTCCCGCTCAAACCAATCCGTCTCGGTCTCCCATCCCTTTTCGCGGATGACTGATTTCAATTCAGACTCATAATAATAAATGTTGCCGTTGATGGCCTCCAACGCCGGATCGATGAGATCATCATCATAGGTACGTTGTCCCATCTTCTTGGTTTGATTCTGGAAAACGTTTTTGGTCATGGTCAAATTCTTGGCGCGCGATGTCTTGCTCTTCAAATAGTTGACGGCAATTTCTGCCAACCGGATGGATAGCTCTTGTACCTGTAAATCACTCATATTGGACACCGCTTTGGGGCTATCTTGAAACTCCACATAAATGTCATTGGCAAATTCAAACGTAAACCATGCTTCGACGGTTTTATCTGAATCCTTTTTTGCAAACCGTTTGGCCGCAATTGATTTGTATTCTTCCTCTTGCGCACGCTCAATTTCATATTGAAAATTGTCATCTTCGTCGTCATCTTCGTCAAAAAATGGGTTAGGCGCACTCGTCGTGAATTCCGACAGGATTCGTGTGAATACAAAAAAGCATAAAACCGCGACCACGGTTCCTTCAAAAAGGCTAAACGAATAAAACCAGGAGAGCAGCCAGCCAATACCCACAGTTGGTAAACTGATGAGCAACACCACGACAGCAGCGACGACTACAAAGATTAAGGCGATAAGTAAAAGTTGTAACATATCTCTCATAATATCAATGAATAGGCATCATCATAAAAATTTTGTATCACAGATTGTTAACCTGGGGCCTGACACCAGATTTGCAATCTGTTTTATTGTTTGTTTTGTAAATAAAAATTGAAGATTAAGATATGCCTGAACATCATCCCAATCTTCAATCTATTCATATCGAACCATCATAAACTATTTTTACTTAGGTTACATCTTTGAGTGTCAGGTTGTTTTTCTTTAGATAGGCCATCAACCCCATTTTGTTAACACTCTTGATAGCACTTGTGGAAGCCTTAATCTTGACAGACTTGCCAAGCTCCGGCACATAAAGCGTAAATTTCTGGACATTTGGATTCCATTTACGACGTGTCGCCTTGCGTGACCAAGGCCGATTGTTGCCAGACATCGGGCCTTTGTTGCTTAGTTTACACTTTGCCATGACGCCCTCCTTTCAAACATTTTACAAGAATCTAATCGAATTATTTTATAAATAATCGTGTTCTTCACGACAATAACGCAATTCAAAAAATAACAACCGCATGATAATACCACTCAACACGCTTTTTGCCAAATTGATGGGCAAATTAAGTTGTGTTCTTCATTCGCACCAAAATTCACGGTTTATTCCCGTCTGGTTCACGATTTATTCCCGTTTTATTCCCGCCCCGTCTGCTAGACTCTGGTTATCTGTACAGATTTCAAGTATATCAAACTTTCTTACAATCCTCATAAGGAATGGCAATTATTTGTAGGGGCGATGCCTTGCGCTCGCCCTAGTGCACTAGGGCGAGCGCAAG
>JBCCFC010001404.1:0-3125 GCA_039029935.1 Chloroflexota bacterium | reverse complement strand
GGTAAAGTAATTTCATCTCCTTGCTCTCACATTTAAATTGGAACCCCAATCGCGGGCTACGCCAACCATCCATGTCTTCGATCTTTTCAAGCATATCTTGGTCGCGTATCCATCCTTCCCAAATGTCTGTTTCCGAGTCAATCGTGTAATACTCCTGAACGCCATGCTTTTGATAAAAGTTGAATTTTTCTCGTTTGTGTTGCGCCGTATTGCTAATGGACCAAATCTCAAATACAATCTGCGGCGCAATATCATTTTCTAGCCACTGTAAATAGGACCCACGATGCCCCTTGGGGCGACCAATCACAACCATGACGTCAGGTGTATACACATTGCCTTTGCCTGTTTGCCCCTGTACCGGATACCAAAGCAGATCGCCAACAACAAGAATATTGGGATCATCAGCGGTCATGATTCTAAGATTACCGACTATGTCTGTCAGAAAATCATATTGTTTCGTATTTTCTGCCATGGGTTGCCCATCACTTTCTGGATAGATGATTGCTTCGTTGTTCTCGTTATATTCAATATAAAAACCATTTTCACCGTGCCAGTAATCATAATTATCGCTGAGGTTCGACCTAGTTGAGTTCGGACTTTTTGCTATCTGAATCTGTTTGGATAAAATGGCTGATTCCGTTACTGTGTTATGGTCTTGCTCCAACACTTGGGTTTGCATACCGACCCTCCCAATTTCACTTATTTCATCATGTCATGTAGACCTATACTTATTATAACCTGTTTTGTGTATTATTGCAAAAAAACATCCAGATGAAATGTCGTTACAGAACACATCATCTGGATGTTTATCAGCGATCAGGTTAGGTTATGTTGTGAGGACTCACACAAAACTATTCCTCTTCATCCATAGCCTTGTTCTTGGCAATCACATCTTCCATCATGTGATCAGGTACAGGATCGTAGTGATCGAACTCAATGCTGTAAAAGCCGCGACCCTGTGTCATCGAGCGCAGGTCTGTGTCATAGCGCATAATCTCTGCCAGCGGAACCATTGCATTGACAACAGTACGGTTGTTGCGCTGTTCCATGCCTTGGACACGACCACGACGGGTATTAAAATCACCCATCACATCGCCCATGTATTCATCCGGCACTGTCACCTGTACAGAATAAATTGGCTCCAGCAAGACAGGGGCAGCTTCTTCCATCGCCAGCTTGAACACTTCACGGCCTGCTGTCTGGAAGGCAATATCCTTGGAATCGACTGGATGCTCCTTACCATCGAACACAATCGCTTTCACATCAACCACCGGGAAGCCCGCAATAAAGCCTGTCTCCATCACACTCTTGACGCCTTTCTCGATAGAGGGCAGGAAGACTTGGCTGATGGCGCCACCAAAAACTTCGCTGGCATATTCAAAGCCTTCGCCCCGATCCAAAGGCTCGACACGCATATGGACTTCGGCGAACTGGCCCGCACCGCCCGATTGCTTTCGGTGTCGATACTGTGATTGTCCATTGCGCTTAATGGTTTCTTGATAGGGCACTTTGGGAATCGCTGATGTGACTTTCACACCAAAGACGGTTTCTAGACGATTGATGGCAATATCGACATGTGTACCACCCATGCCCTGTAGAACCGTTTGTTTTGTCGCCCGAATATTCTCAACCGTCAGCGTCCGATCTTCTTCAATAATGGACGAAAGCGCTTGTCCAACCTTGGCACTATCTGCCTTTGTGGCAGGCGCAACTGCAACAGAGAAGAGTGGTGTTGGATATCTGGCGGGTGTAATGACGATGTTGGCATCCTTGTCTGTCAATGTGTCGCCTGTCAGCGTATTATCAAGTTTGCTGATCATACCGATGTCGCCAGCGGCCAATTCACCCTCGGCATTGATCTCTTTGCCGCGAAGACTAAACAGATTGGCAATCTTACTATCATGTTCACCACGTGGATTGTGCAAATTCATATCTTTGCTGATGGAGCCAGAGAAGACACGGATATAGTTCATGCGGCCAACGTAGCGATCAATAATGGTCTTAAAGACCATCGCTGCTGCTGCGCCATCACCATCGGATGTCAGTTCAGTGGTCTCGCCCCCTTGGGTTGCTTCAACTGGATTTGAGCTTGGTGGTGGTACATACTCAACCAGTGCATTGAGCAACTGACCCATACCAATACCGCTGCCACTGCTGCTGACGGCTGTGCCACAGAAGACAGGTGTCAGGCTACGGTCGGCAACCGATGTGAGCAATCCTCTACGAATCTCCTCGATGGTTAGTTCGCCTTCCTCAAAGTATTTGTCCAGCAATTCTTCATCGCTTTCAGCGGCGGCTTCCATGATAGCCTCTTGCGCTTCGGCAACCGCGTCTGCCAATTCTGCCGGAATATCGACCTCATCACCCCCAGCCGTGTGCGCTTTGCCAGTCACCAAGTTGATGACACCGTTGAAATCTTCACCATGTCCAATAGGCATCTGTAATGGAACGGGATTTGTATCTGCCAACGTCTCTTTAATATCATCCACAGCCTTTTGGAAATCGGCATTTTCGCGATCCATGCGGTTGATGAAAAAGAGCGTCGGTTTGCTGGTATTCCCCAGGCGGTCCCATGCAAGCTCTGTACCAACCTCAACACCGGACTGTGCATCCACTACCAACAGAGCTGCTTCTGCTACAGACAAGGCACTAATAATCTCACCCACAAAATCCAAGAATCCTGGCGTATCCAAGATATTGATTTTTGTTTCTTTATACTCAACTGGAACAACCGATAGGTTTATCGAAATCCCTCGCTTTTGTTCTTCGGCATCCCAGTCAGACACTGTCGAGCCGTCCTCCACACGACCCATGCGAGAGATTGCGCCAGTTTTGTTGAGTAGAGATTCTGTTAATGTCGTCTTTCCCGAACCACTGTGTCCAAGAAAGGCTACATTACGAATTTGCCCCGTGCTATACTTTGCCATAATTTTTCTCCTTAGCTCTTTGTCGATAGTTTCTTGACCGGGGTTGCCAGAATTCGTCTTTTGAACCCTTCAAATCCTGAAACTCTGCCCCAGATGTCTATAAGATGACTCTTATCCACCAGAAGAGGCCTCAGTAGTCCAAAAACCACATGTTATCCTTGTCATAGGCGTTAATGGTGTCGGAAAAACTACCACCAT
>JBCCFC010001403.1:0-3137 GCA_039029935.1 Chloroflexota bacterium | reverse complement strand
TTTTTAAATAACGCACAACTTTTAACAGCACAGGGGCGATCAACATTTCTCGACGCGCAGTTTCACTCGTAAACTGCACATAGAGGAATATCTCATTTAGGTCTTGATGCAAAGAGGCAAAATAGGCTTCATCAATCGTTGTTTGCGGCAATTGATAGTTTTGTGTCTGGTACTGATAGCCAAAATATTGAGCGAACTCATCGATGGGTGGATTTAGCTTGAAATAGTCGCTAAATGTGTATGATTTATTTGGATCAATTATAGATGGTCGTATTGTCTGACTCATTGATAATCGTCCTCCCTATACAAAACATTGCCCAAACCCCAAAGACAAGCAATACTTGTTCTTGGAATGCGTGGTCTACAGTGTGGGCATCGCCGGAATCATCTCTTTCGCCAACATATCCATACTCTTCACCCATTTTGCCTGATCATCCCAATCATGCGCAACCATCAAAAATGTGCCAAAGCCACCTGTGCGCTCCCAGAGTTCATGTAATCGTTCCAAACACGTTTGTTTGTCACCCACAATGCAGAGGTTTTTGAGGATGTACTCAACGGTGACATCTTCGTCTGGCATGTTGGGGTCATCTTTGAGCAAGTGAAGCGCACCACCCATTTTTATGACCATGATCATATACTCAAACGAACGTCCAAACGTGCCGTTGATGGCATGGTCCCACGCTTCGTCGTTGGAATCAGCCACAAAGATGCTGCGTGAAACACGCCAGATGTCACGGTTGGGTTCAGGTAAGCCCGCTTCTTTGGCTCCTTCGCAATATGTGTCCCAATGCGTCACCACGGTTGAGACAGGGACCAAACTGGTGCTCAATGGCATCCACCCACGTTGCCCAGCCATGCGTGCGGCCAACGAACCCTCTCGCATCACGCTCATGCCGATGGGCGGATATGGCTTTTGATAGGGTTTGAGCAGTTCGCCAATACCATGTTCAGGGATTGGGTTGTCAAGCTTGATATGATAGAAATCGCCTTGGAAATCAAAAGGTGCATCGGTCTGCCACAACTTGAGTACCATGTCAATGGCCTCCACAGTCATCAGCCCCTGAGTCTTGGGGTCAGGCAAATCAAACAGTCCCCAATCAGTGGACACACCGCCCTGCCCAAAGCCGCAGTTAATGCGCCCCTCGGAAAGATGATCCAAGAAAGCGGTGCGCACGGCGACATTCACCGGATGATGCTGGGGCATGATCGACACACCCGCACCCAATCGAATCTGTTTGGTACGTGGCAGCAGGTTGGCGATAAACACATCATTGGATGGAATCGGCTCCCATGCCACTGTGTGGTGTTGACCAATCCAGGCTTCGCTCATGCCCAACTCATCGGCATGAACAATGAGCTCGATGTCCTCTTGAAAGCTCTGTGTGCGATTCTTCTCTGGTGGGTGAATCGGCATCATAAACAGGCCAAAGTTCATTCTACACGTCCTTTTCGTCTATTCGTCCCAATCAATCCCATTTTCTTCACACCACGCGGCAATGCCTGCATCAACCGCATCTAGCAAAGCGTCCAGTGTTGGGTAGACTTCGTCTGTTTCCCAAATAACACCGCCGTCATCAACGACCCTTGCTGTGGCATCCGAATGATAATCACTTTGTCCTAACTCGATATGCCCATTGGCAATCCAATTGGTGATATTCCAATACTTTCTTTCAAGTTCCATTGCGTGTTACTCCTCATCAATACGAAGTGATGCTAACTGACTTTGTAGTTGGTCCAAGTCTCCACGCCATACTTTTGCGCCAAGATTGATTGACAATTGTTAATGAACTTATTACAATCAAGTCGCTCACACCTATTTTAACAGCAAGCATGACATGAAGCAATCAATTATAGATAGATATGGAATCAAACACAAAGCCACATTGTTGTTGATACTTGCGATTGGGTTGTTAATCACCCTGAGCATCATCCGCTGGCAACAAGCCAATAAGCAGACAGAGCCACCTCAACTTCATTTTGACGCCACCGTTGCAACAGACCTGCGTACATTAGCCAACGAGACGTGGACTCAATTTCTGACAACTTTTGCCGCACGGACGGATTGTTTTGGTGATGTGCATCTACAGGTAGATCGGCATCTTCCAGCGCGTGCCCGCTATGAGCCAGCCACCGCAACCGTGACGATTAAGGCCCCCGGTACGCCTGCGCACCTGCAGGGGGCGTTGGTACATGAATGGGCACACCACGTTGAGTTTCAATGTAATGAGCATAGAACACTGCGTCCGCTTTTTTTGGCCTCACTGGGACTGCCACCAGAGACAGAATGGCGGAGCGGTCATGAGTGGGTCGATACGCCTTCAGAGCATTATGCAGAGGCGGCGATAGTATTAGTCTTAGGCGAGCGGTCATTACAAACCAAGATTCGCGTTATGCCAAAGTCTGTTGCTGTTTTGCGTAGATGGGCAGAGGGTGAGTGAGATAGGGCTATGAGGTTGTGAGGTGAGGAAATGGCCGATTTTTGCGAGAAATCGGCCATTTCTCACCTCACAACCTCATAGCCCTACCTACGGTTACTCTTCATCACCACGCAGCGATGCCAATTCGCTCTGTAGCTGATCCAAATCTTCACCACCAGCCATCATATACACCAAACGGTCCTGTGTGATTTCATCCTTGCGAAAATCGCCAAAGACACGACCGCGACGCAGGATGACAAAGTGATCACCGACAGGGTAGGCGTGGTGTGGGTTGTGCGTGATGAAGATGACGCCCAATCCGCGATTACGTGCTTGCAAGATGTAGCGTAGGACTGTACCCGATTGCTTGACACCCAGCGCCGCTGTCGGTTCGTCCAAGATCAGGACCTTGGCCCCAAAGTAGATGGCGCGTGAAATGGCGACTGATTGCCGTTCACCGCCAGACATTGTACCCACTGGCTGCTCAGGATCACGCACGTCAATCGCCATCTTTTTCATCTCTCGAACGGCAATCTCTTTGGATTTTTCAACATCAATCCGTCGAAACGGGCCAAAGCCTTTGGTTGGCTCGGACCCTAAGAAGAAATTGCGCCAAACCGACATGAGTGGCACGAGCGCGAGGTCTTGATAGACGGTAGCGATACCCGCGTCCAGAGCATCACGTGGGGAGTTGAACTCGACTTGCTTGCCTTCCAG
>JBCCFC010001402.1:0-3138 GCA_039029935.1 Chloroflexota bacterium | reverse complement strand
TGATAAATTGTTGCAAAAAATTTTTTTGATAGACCAAAAAGAAGAGTTTTTTGGGTTAAACCCAAAACACCTCTTCTTTTTGGCAACCCTCAGTATCTTTAACGGGCTAGGCCATTCCACAAAAATAATTACCGCAGAGTAGGCAATCTCTATTGCCGGATAGCCCGTGTAAGAGTCGCAATAGAGATTGCTCAGTCCGCGCTAGGATGAGTATTTTATTTTGTGGCATAGCCCTAAGTTTAGCGAATGACTGGCAGGTACATCATATATCTTTGGTCTATCCGTTGTTGATTGCGATTATTTTGTATATCGCGCAGTGTAATAATCCCTTTATTCCACTTACTGGCTTGTTGAAGAGTGCTGCGTAATTGTGAGAGTGAATAGTCTGGGTATTTAGACAAAATCGCAGCAATTGCACCGGATGCAACAGGTGTGGCAAATGAGGTCCCCGCTGTTTTATAGATATCATACTTGTCTTCCGCAACTTTAATCCCCAGACTCATCAGGCCATCCTCATCCCCGCCAGGGGCCATCAGCGAATCAGAGCTACTATGACTGTAACTAGAAATGTTGTAATTGCCATTACTCGCGGCAATGCTCAAGACATAAGGTGAGTTTGCAGGGTATGCGCTTGTCAGACGCCGTGTCGCTTCAATTTCCGGCATATTGCCTGCCGCACCCACAAAGACTATGTCATGGTCCATCGCACCTATCTCCAGCATTCGGGTTATTGCTGTCTCAACGCATGAAACAGGACTTGTATAGACAAAGCTCATGTTGACAACCAAACGCTTTGGATACGCCATCCCTTTTCCTATTTTAACAGCCTCAAACAAATTCTTGGCGACACTTTCGCTGGTTGAATCTCCATTTGAGTTAAACGCCCGAAAAGCAGTGATGATACTGGATGACGCAATGCTATGTATTATATTTGAGACCAGATGACCGTGTGTAGATGGATGCAACTTTTCAGCAAATGGGTCCGGTAATAGTTCGGAAGATGTGGAAGGTGCAAGGGAATTTTCAGCCAAAGCAAGAGGGAGTTCGCTTGGTCTGGAACCACTTGGGTTAGTGGACTGCAATTCAGACGCAAATTTGTTGAAATCTAGATTTGATAGTTTACCCATCAAGCTGTTGGCATCTGGAATTGTATAAGTCTCAAACCCTGTAATGGCAAGGTCCTTACCCGCTCCCCAATAGTCCTCTGAGAAGCCATCGATTACAATCACATCTATGTTGTTCCCTTTGCCATAGCTATTACTATTCAAGTCAATTTGGTTCAATGCCCACTGAAATCGAGGCGATTCTGTAAATGGATTAAAGTGAGCATCTTCAACTACCTGTATAATTCCCCCAGCAGGTCCTGTTTCCCAGTCATGTTGCATTAACCTTAGCTTTTCATTATCAGCAATACAACTAATGGCTTGACTGTGTGCCGCAGATAATGAAAGTTTAATTTCGTATTGTGATGAGGTTGCGACCATGTCGGGTGTGTCGATGTGATAAAGTCGAAGAGACTCAATGTTTTCTTGGGGTGCAGTCGGCGTGTCTATCGCTATACGACCAGAACGTTGACCATTTGTTATTGGTACTGAGAACGCTACAGGCTGGTGAATCTGTGGATCGTTTTTGGTCAAAGAGCCGATATCCATTTCAGATAACAGGGTTAATGTATATACGCGGGGGCCATCATCTAATACAATCGGTTCGGGTAGAGGCCCATTAGCTAGAACCAAAATTTGGTTTGGAACAATTTCTCGGTTTTGCTCAGACAATTGACTTTGCGGTTGACTATGCGATGGCAACCTGTTATCCGTATGGCAATCCTGTGTGTCGGAACAACGGTACAGGCTTGTCGCTTGTGCTGTTGACCAGAGTGAAAATGAAAATAAGCATAGGCTGATGAGGCCAACCCCAAGCGATAGCCCCAGACGATAGAATTGGATGTGTTTCATTGTTAGTTCCTTTGTTTTTCTGGAAATTCGGTCACGCGTATACTATAATGGACCCGCGTGACCCTGCAAGTAGTACGCTCCCCATATGTAGGGATGGGCGTAGAGCCACTGTTGTTCAGCGACAACAGCCACCCTTTGTTGAATTAGTTGCAACTGAGCTTGTTGCAATGCTCGTCCTTTTTCCATGTCGTTGGATAGATAGGTATAAAATAGTGTCATTAAATGGGTAGCCGCCCCGTCTTCAACAGGCCAGTAACAGGCCACCAATGTAGCTGTACCTGCGTAAAACAGACTGCGTGATAAGCCTAATAGTTCATCCCCTTGGCTAATTGCATGTGCGCCAGTCCAACAAGCACTTAGGGTCACAAGAGATGCCTGAAATCTAATTTCTTGGAAGATATCGAGGGTCGTCAGCACACCATCGGCCAGAGATAAACCGGAAAAGAGCGGCTTTTCTGGGTGAAACATTGCGTGAGCAGCAATATGGACTATGCGAGCCTTGGGGACAGTCTGTCGGACATTTTTTAAGGTTGCCTGCTCATTTGTATACACCGCACCGCCCAAAATGGCAGCCACCTGATTTGCCTCCTCAACGGTATGCCATAAATGGCCGTTTGGATAGCCAAATATGACAGAGCCATCATCGCACCCATTGGTTGAGTCCATCTGTATTCTGGGTGGATGTGGCTGACAGTATTGTAGCAAGGTCAGATTCGGCAGATAGCTTATCTGAAATTGTTCGATCAGATAGTGCGTTCCACTAAATAGTGCATGGTATGGGAGGTCACGCAAAGACCGGTGTGGAATGATGACGCAAGACTCATACTGCGTCATTTTCTCTATCGCAGGTTGAATCAACAATGTATATAGCTCATGGAGAATCTCTTGGGCTTGGCGGGTCAACATGTCAACATAGTCAATGGATGGGTTTGCGATTTGCGTTGCGATATGGCTACAGTTCAGCCTAAAGTATTCCATCCATTCTTCGACCACGGCCAAGATGTCTCCTAGTTGATAAACAGAAATGTCTGATTGTGTGACAACAAAAAGTAGAATCTGATTTTCAAGTATAAAATAATCCAACAAGACTGTATCATCGGGTAACAATGTCTGCGCAAGGGTCAAGGAACGATAGGATATGGGTTCTGTGATATCAGCCTGACGTAGATACGCGGCATTCCGA
>JBCCFC010001401.1:0-3142 GCA_039029935.1 Chloroflexota bacterium | reverse complement strand
TCAAGGACAAAGGAATGTATCGCAGGTTGGCTACCTGCGCCACAGATAATCAATCTGTGATACTGGCGTTCACTTTCCCCTTCAAGGACAAAGGAATGTATCGCAGGTTGGCTACCTGCGCCACAGATAATCAATCTGTGATACTGGCGTTCACTTTCCCCTTCAAGGACAAAGGAGGGTATCACAGGTTGGCTACCTGCGCCACAGATAATCAATCTGTGATACTGGCTTATACTTTCCTCTTCCATAAGAAAAATCGAATGTTTTGTAATGACATATCTGTTGATATCTTTTTTTGCCAGAAATCGTATCAATTATATAATCACAATTTGTGAAGCGGAAGAAAATCATAGACATTTCGACTAGAAAGAATTGGTCAACTGTCTGAATGAACTGGCATAAAATAAAGGTCAATTATAGTATGTTCAAACGTTTTAGCACAAACTACCTGGCGATCTTCTTTTTCATTGATGTATTGATCATCCAGTTTGCCCTATGGGCAGCCGTCCAACTACGGTTTGTACTCCCTTTTGGGCAGGCACTCCAGGCAGAGTGGGTACATCAATGGGTTTATGTCCCCGACTTGGGCATGAAGATTCTGATTACATCATTATGGGCACTCAATTTCTTTCTATTTTCCTGTTATACACCCCACAAAATCCTGCGCTGGGTTGAAGAGTTTCAACAATTAATCCTCGCGCACACCGTTGCGGCACTCTCCTTGGCAGGCATACTCTATCTACTGCACATTGATCTTGCCCGTTTGACTTATTTGTACTTCTATGTCATTGCGATTGGGCTTCTGCTCTTTTCACGGACAGTCACGCGTTTGTGGTATCGACTCCGCCCCGATGATAGTAGCGTTGCACGGCTGCTGCTGGTTGGCACAGGTGAATTAGGGCAACAGACCGTTGAACAGTTTCAAAAACAAGAATGGCCCGGCATCAAATTGGTTGGGTTTGTTGAGGAAGAGCGGACCACAAACCAGCACTTACATGGATTGCCTATTTTGGGGCATATCAGCCAAATCACGGGCATCATTCATCAGCATGATGTTGATGAAGTCATTGTCGCCTTACCGCGAGAGCGTCACATCAATCTTGCCAATGTCGTGGCGGGTCTGCATGAATTACCCGTGCGGGTGCGGGTCATTCCTGACTATTTTGATCTCATCTATCACAATGCAACCGTGCTGTCATTGGGGGGGATTCCCATGATTGGGCTGCGCGACCCGGCCATCGAAAATCCACAACGCTTTGCCAAACGGCTCTTAGATATCGTTGTGTCTTTACTGGTCATGCTCGCCATATCACCCATTTACGCCGTTGTCTCCTTGTTGATTAAACTTGAGGATCGTGGCCCAATTTTTTACCTTTCGCCACGCATTGGTGAAAATGGTCAACTCTTTAACATGTATAAGTTCCGCTCCATGGTGGTCAATGCAGACAAATTACAGGTGTCTGTCAATGAAACAGATGATCAAGGACAAACTTTTCACAAATCACCCAACGATCCACGAATCACACGGATTGGCCGGTTTATTCGCAACACCAGTGTTGATGAGCTGCCCCAATTGCTCAACGTCCTCAAAGGCGAGATGAGCTTGGTGGGACCACGTCCCGAATTGCCGTGGTTGGTTGATCAATATGAGCCTTGGCAACGAAAACGCTTTGCTGTGCCTCAAGGGATGACGGGTTGGTGGCAGGTCAACGGACGGAGCGACAATCTGATGCATCTACACACAGAGCAAGATTTGTATTATATTCAGAATTATTCGTTGTGGCTTGATATTCAGATATTATGGCGCACAGTGGGTGTTGTTTTTCGGGGGACTGGCGCCTATTGAGTGCGCTTAAGACATAATATACAGGGATAAAGTCATCATGCCAAATGAAACCAATGAAACCAACGAAACCAACAAAACACTATCACCCACGACTCGAAATTCATCGCTTGAAGTCGATATAGACCTTCGCAAATATATTCAGCTCTTTCTTGATTGGCGTAACGAGATTATCGCCACTGTCGTTCTGGCGGTTATGCTGGCAGCACTCGCTGTAATCGCCTATCGTTACATCCAACCACTTCAATACCGGTCTACAGCAACTGTTGTTATTGCCCCTGTGGTCAGTGATGTGATGTTTGATGAACGGTTTCGGACGACGTCACCAGATACAATCGAAGGGACGCCAGCGCTGCTTAACTCGCGTCGGGCAACATTGATGCGTTTGGTCTTAAGTGGTGCGGTTGCGCAAGCTGTCATTGATGAGTTAGGTGGTTTGCTTGAAGAGGAGGAGCGGGACCCAGCAATATTGCTGGATGACTTTGTTACGGCTCAGATTGTTTTGGCGCCCGATAACCGGACTCAGAGTGATCTGATTCGTATCAGCATCGTGGCAAACTCCCCTGAAAAATCCGCACAAATTGCCAATACATGGGCTCAATATTATGTCACGCAGATCAACACGATTTATGGACAGGCACCCGCCGAGCTACTCACTTCGGTCGAAACAGAATTGGTCAAGGCCAACGTCGTCTATGAAAACGTTCAGAGTGAATTGCAAAATTTTGCTGGTAATAACCAAATTGGCATGGTGACTCGTCAAATTGCAGAAAAGACTGCGTTGATTGAAGGGATTCAAGCAGGGAAGCAGACTGCGCTAACCTCGATTTTGACTGAGTTACTTGATACACAGAATGAGATTATTGTGTCGTATACAAATGCCCAAGTACACACGGTGGGTATGGGGGATGTCGCAATCTGGATTGTGACTTACTAGACGGCCAAACAGTCCAAATGCACCAATACTTCCGCCGTAGGTTACGCAGTACGCATGACTCATCAAGAAAATATCGACAAAGACCGAATACAATCCAGATGGGTCCTTCACGTTGGCAAAGTTCATATGTGGTGCATCTGCAGCTGGTGATAACGATGACGTCGTCGTCGTTGTATTGGGCTGACTTGAAGCAGCAGCTTGTTCAATATCCATATGAGTCCATACTTTTGGATTATCGATATCCCGGTCCTTGATGTGAAGCAAACTATTTATTGTAATGGACGATGTCAAAGAAGTGTTCGTGGTTGTTCGCAGTGCTACTAATTGGTCTACCAATTGTTGTTGTGCTTGGACGATATTGG
>JBCCFC010001400.1:0-3143 GCA_039029935.1 Chloroflexota bacterium | reverse complement strand
GGACACTTTGTCTCCTTTTCTCTCCTTCTCCCTCCTTTATTTGACTTTCCCAAACTTAAATATACCAAACCTTAGCTCTCCCTAACCTTTAACTTGCAGGTAAAATGTCTGTAAGATAGTGAAACCATATATATCGTAATAGACCAATAAGAATCAATACTATATTAAAACACAGATTATGTTTGATTATTATGTCCTGTTTGGATAATATATAATACCTGCGTGTACTATACTCACCTTGAAGATTTAGCTTTTTATATAAATCATCCCTAACTTCTTGCCAATCAATAGGCATGTTAGATGCTTTGCTTCCCCAAACTTCCGCCGCCACAATCTGGAGATGGTAGGGATGGGTCCCGCCAAGCTGCTTGATGCGCTGACGTTCTTCAAGGCTAAAGTCATAGCCGTACACATCGCTGCGTGTGTTGGCACGGTCCAGCAATTGCTTGACCTCGACCGGTTCCAGCCCACCTAACTCGATATTGGCAAGTAGGTTGAAAAAGGGCGACGAGATGCTCCGTAATGCGTTCAGTTCCTCCAGCGGCATCCGCGTCGCCGTAATCCACGTCACCCGCCCCTCGTTGGCCCAATGACGCAGCGCATTGAAAAAGCGGTCGTCGAAGACATCCTGTAGTGCAGGGTCGGCCAACGCCTCAAACTCATCCAAGCAGATGACGGGATGATAGGGCAGACTGGTCAGCACCTGCTCGGCCATTACCCACGAGCAGGGTTGCCCAGTCGCCAGCACTTCCTGCGCCTCGCCCAAATCATGGTCAGTCCACGTACTACCGCCTATATAAGTGCGTTCATGCGCCAGCAACTCGCTGATAAGCGCACGACGAAACCCCGCTTGGCTCTCACTAAACTTGCCATCATCGGCACTGATGTAGAAGACCACGCAGTTGTCCGGTGCGCGCAACGACTCCTCTGCTCGCGGCTTGTGCAGATAGTGCAGCAACGACGACTTGCCGATACGCCGCTCGCCAAAGATGGCCGACCCCTGTGGCTTTTCGGCGCGCAGGCGGTCGATGACGAGTTGCAGTTCGCGACGCCGCCCGACAAATTGTGCTGGGTTGTCGATCATTGCGCCGTAGGTGAATGGATTGTTATTTGCCGCCATTGCTAAAGTCCGTCCTCTTGCAATTGGGCCACAGGCTGTGACCCAATTGACATCAATATCACAGGTGTATGATTATTTTCGCTAATGAGTAGCATTGTACCTCAGATTTGGGACACGGACTAACACAGACTAGCGCGCATGAACGCGGATCAGGATTGTCAAGCTGCACAAAGTGTGTCACAATCAGGTTGACGGCATTACTGTTATCACAAAAATATATTGGAAAAATAAACAGGAGAAAACCATGACACAACGAGCAATTCCATGTGTGTTGATGCGTGGCGGTACGTCGCGCGGTCCATACTTTAAAGCCGAAGATTTACCCAGCGACCCAGATGTGCGTGACCAGGTGTTGTTGCGTGTTATGGGGTCGCCGGACCTTCGCCAAATTGATGGCTTGGGTGGAGCGACGACTGTGACCAGCAAAGTAGCGATAGTCTCGCTTTCAGAACACCCTGACGCCGACATTGATTATCTCTTTGCACAGGTCGAGCCGGACCGCCCAATTGTCGATACATCACCCACCTGTGGCAATATGCTATCAGGCGTAGGCCCATTTGCGATTGAAGAGGGCATTTTCCCGGCCAGTGATGGCGAAACCACCATGCGTATCCGCAATGTCAACACCGACAGCATCATCGCGGCGACGGTGCAGACACCCAACGGCAACGTAACCTATGACGGTGACTGCGCCATTGCAGGTGTGCCGGGGACAGCCGCACCCATTCCGATGCGCTTCTTTAACATTACTGGCTCGAAGACAGGCAAGCTGCTGCCGACTGGGAATCTGCGTGATGAATTTGATGGTGTTGAAGTGACCTGTTTGGATGTCGGTATGCCAATGGTGATCATACGCGCCGAGGCACTGGGCAAGACGGCAAACGAGACGCCAGCTGATCTGCAAGGTGATGCAGACTTTATGGCGCGGCTGGAGAGCATTCGTCGGCAGGCTGGCGAAAAGATGGGCTTTGGCGATGTCAGCGACAGTGTAATCCCCAAGCCTGCCCTTGTTGGGCCACCCCAGAACACTGGCCCTGACGGTGGGCATTTCCGTTCGCGCTACTTCACACCGACAAGTTGTCATCCATCCTATGCCGTCTCCGGCTCCATTTGTGTGTCCGTCTGTGCGGCCCTGCCCGGCACCATCATGGATGGCGTGGCACAGCTAGATGAGCGGTTCCCACAACTGTCACGCATCGAGCATCCCAGCGGTGTGATTGATGTGACGTTGGACTTAAAGACCTCAAACTGCCCATCACCTGACGGGCAGTTTGAGGTGATTTCGGGGGGTGTGCTGCGCACGGCGCGACGGATTTTTGCAGGGCAGGTGTATGTGCCGAGTTCGGTATGGCCGTAGCCTAATTTGCGTTCAATCATTTTAAGTGGGCTATCCGTCATCAATGTACCCAGCTGGTGATAGCCCACTACTCGTTATTCTTCAGCCACAGTGATGATAACTGTCCCCTTTTTGCGCTCTGTATCGACATATCGGTGTGCCTCGACAATTTCGGCCAACGGATAATCACGGTCAATCACGGCTTTCAGATGCCCCAACTCAAATAATTCTTTGAGCGTGTCAAAGTTTTTCTTGTCCACGTTTAGCCCTGCCAATCCTAATACTGCTTTTTTCCCACCAAATATCGTTGTCCAGAGCATTTGTAGCATAATGGCTGGCGACGCCGCCGTGGTCATATAGATACCCGTTGGGGTCAATGCCTGTTTGCAGCACGAAAACGAACTCTTATTCACCGCATCAAAAATCACATCATAGGTCTGTCCCGTTTGCGTAAAGTCCGTTTTGGTGTAATCAATCACGGCATCAGCACCCAACGATTTGACCAACTCAACGTTGGCCGTACTGCATACACCTGTCACCTCTACACCAAAATACTTGGCAAGCTGGATGGCGAACACACCGATTTCACTGGAAGCCCCATTAATAAGGACATTTTGACTGGGTTGCACACTCGCTAAATCGCGCAGATAATAAAGTGGTGTGAACGCACTCAGGACACTGACCGCT
>JBCCFC010001399.1:0-3145 GCA_039029935.1 Chloroflexota bacterium | reverse complement strand
GATTTCTCACTAAATATTTAGCCAGCAGTATCCTGCAAGGACGGTCTACGGTATCATGACCGTTGAAATGGCAAATTGGTATTAATTACTATTCCTAAGCTTGATGTTGAGTCAAAATTGGGTTGACACAAACATTAACCATTCACAAATTCAACCATTCAAAAATTCACAAATTCATTAAAGCGACCAATCCATTCCTCCGTGTCTATATTGACTAAACATCATCTGTAACGAGTATTCATCATCCCGTTGCTCCTGACTTGACCCCGATGTCAGCAGTGAGACCGTTGCCTCATCGTCAGGCGTATGCTGGTTGTGGTGAATGCGTTGTCTGGGGTACTGTGGGTAATGCTCTGGCAGCGGTGGTGTCAGCGATGTCGATGTCTTTGGTGTCCGTTTGGGACCCGATAAAAAACGGGGCTTTTTTTGCTTACGCGGCGTTGTATTGGTATGTGGATAATACTCGCGCTTCGGGTTAAAAACAGGCTGTGGTTTACCGGGGCGATCTGGCGCACGTGGAATCGGTCGTAGCGGAGCCTGTCGTTCTGGCACTTTGGGAATACGCACAGGCAGATCTTCGATATAGGGCAGTGCCCCTTTACGTCGGCTGCGGTTGGCATAGTCAATCGACTCTTGGTCGATTTCATAGCCAGAGAGTTGCTCTTTGAGGATAAAGCCTTCTAGTGCCCACAACATATGTAGATAGTTGGTTCCTCGCGCTTCATCTGTGCCGCCAAAGGTACTTGCCATGTCTTCATCCGTGCGCATCTGCTTATGCACCTCACGCTCACGCGGGGTCAAAGCTTTGGTAAAGACATTATCCTCTCGCCCAGAGCCAAGCTCCTCTTTCATGCGCAGACGTGCCTGCTCACGCCGATGCATGTGATGCGTTGGTGCCAACGATAGCAACTCCTCATTGGGTGGCAACCCCAAGTAGAGAATCAAGGCACGTACATTGCTGATGTCGTTCATATAGGTTTCCATGGTGTTCTGATAGCTGGAAAAGTAGTCAGTCAGTTCGGTGATGCCAATCGGTGTGATGTTGGTACGCGCGCTCTGCGCTTGTAGGTTTTTATCTTCATCACTGCGTATCTTCCCACGCTTTTTGTCATTGGTGATCTGTGCATGTGCCCCACGTATGGCGGCAAAGAGTCCCGGTAAGCTGGAATAGCCAACCGAGTCCAACAACTGCCCGATGGCATAGTCGGGTAGCCCCTCAATCCACGAGGTCAGGCTAACGGCCAGCAGTTCTTGCGCCGCCGTTTCACCAACCGCATCCACAAGGAACGAGATCATGCCAGAACCACCCGACACGGCCACCACATCTGCCCCAGGCAAGATCACGCTGAGTGCGGATGTAACCACCCCGACTGCCAACATCACCTTGGATTTGCTCTTTTTGACGGAATGGTATGGGTCCAGAAATTGCCCCATAAATTCTAAGACAGGTATGTCCAGCCTTTTGCCCAATTCCTGTGATGTGCGCACCTCACTTTTTTGGCGACCTGCATTCTTACGATTGGCCCCCAATCGACTCACATTGAGTATGGGTGCGGCCGTCAGGGCACTTTTGCCCGATGTTTTCATGTTATAGCGTGTATTCGCCCCATATCCACCCAACGAGGCGACGCCACCCACTTTGCGCATCCACTCGACAAACTTGTTATAGTCCACACGATCATGCAACGCCTGAAAGCGCGAATCACCGCGAAAGCTGTCCATGTCTTTGAGCGTTTGGGTGCGATGCAGGATCGCAATGGCCGCGTGCTGCTGCGCCACATTGTTCTGCACATGCTGAAAGGAGGGTGATGTTGCGCCAGCCCTGGCCCCTGCTGTCGCCATCTCCTGCTTGATTTGACCCAAAATGGGCAGCATCTTGCCATGTGGATTTCTCGTATCCTGCTGTGCCTCGTGATACTGCTCAAAGAGCCGTGTCAGCTTTTCTGCCGTCTGAATCGGGATGTATTGGAAAAAGCCCAACGAGGAGATACCTGTGCCTCGAAAAAGATCAAGTGTGTTGAGTTGGTCAAGCTCTGTGGTCGTGATGTCAACCAATGCCAGCCGTGCCTGTTCTACATTGCGCGTCACGGTTGTATACGCTGCCCCCATGTTCGCGGCGGCACGCGAAGAGATGATCGACAGACCTCTTTGCAGGGCAAGCAAGGCTCTGTGTCGGCGTTGATGTGTCTGGCTGCTTGTTGGTGCGTCATCCTGCGAGGACTCCAGCTCTAGCTGTGGTTCAGGGGGCGACATGCGTTGGTAACGCTCAAAGGCACGCAGGATATTCTCGATGTCTTTATAGGGTGCATGGTCAAAGAAGAGTCTTGCGCTTGTTCCCGCCAAAATATCCAGATTGGCCTGATCAAGCTTGGCAATCCGGCTGTCAAACCCAGCTTGCTTGCGATACTCGACATAGGCATCGCGTCGGAGCGTAACAACGGCGGCGTGCGGCTCCAATTGACGTCGTTTGAGCCGAGCGATATAGGCATCGACCTCCGTGATGACATAATAGAGTCTGTCGTCCACCAACCCTAGCTGCCCCTGCACGGAACGCTGATAGGAGTCCAGCGCAATCAATAGCGATTCCGCTAACTTCACGCGTAGGTCATCGCCAATATCGTCGGAGAGACCCTGCCTGGTTTGGTCTAATGTGCGGTGAATCACTGGTTGTGAAGTGGAAGTGGGTTGTAACGTTGATCGCAAAATCGAGTGCGTACTGTACTGATGTGTGCTGCGTTGATGTGTGCTGCGTTGATGTGTGCTGCGTTGGTGTGTAGGCAGCGATGAACGCCGTTGTAGCAGCGAGTTTGGATTTTGTCCCAGCCGAGGGCCACCCAAACTGCCGCTTGTGACAAGGGAGGTACGTTGCAGCCCCCCCGTCAAGCTGCGTTCCAGTGTTGGTGAGTGATGAGATAAATCTGATTGGTCCCCATCCAATTGCGGCATGGTGCGATGGATAGGCGCAAAAATCTTGGTTTTCCGTCTTAAGCTGGTGTCTGTCTGATCTTGTGTAGCATTCCTTGATGGTTTTTTTCCTAGAGCCATTAGGAATCATCCTCCTATGAATCGTTTTAATTGTAGTTGTACATGAGCGATTCATAAGAGGCAGCAATTCACGAAAAAAATACATCAATTTTGGCGATTT
>JBCCFC010001398.1:0-3145 GCA_039029935.1 Chloroflexota bacterium | reverse complement strand
CCGATTTATAGCAATCCTATAGAGGGACTATAGTCTTTCTATAGTCTTGCCATCAATCATCTCAACTGTCCCGTCTTAAGTTGATACCCCATTTTACATATAAATCTGCAAAGTAAACGCAGGCGCATTTCCTACCAGTGTATCTGTCAGCCCCATCAACACCACACGTACCTCATCGCCCGCATTGCGTTGAATATTCAACGGACGCACCTGTGATGGATTGCGTAGCAGATCACTCATACGAATACGCGCACGCGGTGAGGCCATATCACCGACAAAAATCTGCATGACCACATTTCGGTTGGGCTTCCACCCGCTGGCATCTTCGGATAGCCTAATCTGTAGACCCGTCATCGTCCCCACAGACGGCAACTGATCACGCACAAAGTCAAAACTGGTGTCATAGAGAACGGCGTAAATGGATGGTGACTCGCCCTCGAAATCGGGTGTCCCCGTAAAAATTGGGATACCTTGACCCGCATCGGGTCCCAGTACACTGCGTGATGTTTGTGGCTGGATAGCTGGTTGTGGTAAACCTGATGGTTGTGGGAAGCCTGCTGGTAGAGGCATGCTGGCTGGCGATGGTGGCAGCCCACCTCGTGTCGCCCCCTGTGAAGAATCCACCGCTCGTTCAACCAGCATATCTAAACTCCCCACACCACTACCCACACTTCGTGTACGCGCATTGGCTGGCATCATACTGCGTTTCATCCCGCGTGTCGCACCGATGCTGCGAGGCTGGCTCAGGAAATGGTCCGACCATCCCGCTGGCAATGCGCTGCCTACAGCAACCGTTGCTTCAATCGGCTGACCCGACTCAGCACGCACGGCAACAAAGGCAGTTTCGGATGAGGCAAGTCCATAGCTGAGGGCCTCGCTGACCAGTAGGTGTTTGAGGGCTGCTTCATTGGCAGCTTGCTGGTTTTCGGCATAGAGCGCGGCTGAACGTGCGTCTGAACTAGGTTTCTGAAGGACAACCGCAGGGTCATAGCCAAGCCGCGCCAGTTGATCGCGTAGCTGTGTGCCGCTATAGCTTGAGTTGATAAGAAACTCAATGCCATTGACGCGCCGTGCGCCAAAGAGTGCTTTCAGCGCAGGGTGATCGTTCACGCTTGTGCGCAAGTTGATGTTGGTGCTGGCAATCTCACCGATAGATGTCTGCAACTGCAACATGAGATTTGTACTATTGCCTTTCTCAACACGACCCGCAACCCAGATCGAGCGTCCACTGGGCAAATCACCAATATCAATTGCACTGACACCAGTATTTGCACTGGTGTTGGCACTGGTGTTAGCACCGTGTGCGGATAATTCCTCTACTGTGTGACTGGCCGTCTCGACGCCATCACGGTTGACAATGAGCTTGACGTTGGCGTGAACTGGCTCCGACCAATCCATCAGCACCTCATCCAAGGCAGTCGTAATGTCATCGGCATCCGGTTGACTGGTCAAGAACTTGGCAATGCCACCACCCCGTGCCGCCAGTTCAGTGGCAAGAAAGGCGTTGGGTGCGGCGTCAATGGTCAACACGCTGATGCGACGACGCAGCGGATTGTCCGCCTCCCCATCGGCCAAGCGCAGGATACGCCCTGAATCGCTGACAGCAGCATCGGTCACAATCAGCACATGGCGCGAACGCTCAAAACGGTCATTCTGGATGGCCGAGAAGCCCAATGCCTGTTCAAGGGCAACACCCAGGTTTGTGCCACCGCTGTCCTTATCATTGACCAGCCAGCTAACTGCATTGCCAACGGTGGCGTCATCAGCCTGCAATAACTGATTGCGATACCACTTGGTGCTGGTTTGGAAGGAACCAAGGGCAAAGGCGTCTTGGTTGGTGAGATCATAGAGAAATCGCTCCACTGTCCAATCCGCCGCCGACCACTTGGCCCCAATCATCGAGCCTGAATGATCCACCAATAAAGTGACATCACGAGGCACGCCTGAACCCAGATCATGTTGTGATGGTGGTGAAATATTGGCAAGAAAGTAGACATGACCCGTCTCTGTGTCTTCATGGGTCAAAACCGAGAGATTGGGGCGGATGGTGTCCTGTGTCGGTGTCCATTGTAACACCAAATCACGGTCTGGCAATACCGTCCCTGCCTCAAGCGTCACATAGGTTATGTTATCATCCCCCAATGCATTGCGGATATCCTCAAGCTGGAGTGAATGGGTTGGGCTAGTGACCCTATTTGCACCGTAGACATTGAGCGCGAGGCTAAAGCGATGACCGGGGTCACGCAGCACCGCCAGCGGCTGTCCATTGGCGTGGTGCGAATTGAGTTCATCCTCACGCACAAAACGGGGTGCGGTCGTCAGCGGTGTCCGCAATCGCCAGTCAACTCCTTGCGGCTGTGCCAACTGCACATAGCTCGTCTCGACGGTCACAGGCTGGTCTGGCTGAATGCCCGCCACCTGCAAGGTGAACACATCGGGCGATTCCCGTGTGGCTAATGCCGCCTGTTGTCCAGCGACCTTGGCTGCTTCAAACTCTTCTTCAGCGCGGTTACGCTCCTTTAATTCGGCCACAATTTCGACATCACCAAAGCGCACCACCACTCTGGTCACGGCGGCATCGCCAGGCAGGGGAAAACGATAAACAGCCTCAATCACCTGATTTAGCTCGGTACGGCTATAGCTAAACAGTTGGGTCAACTGCAAGTCTGCCAAGGGTCCCGCAATCTCCCCTGTCAAACGGCTTTCTTTAAGCGGCACAAACCGTTGCATGGCTGAGGGTGGGGCTGAATGCGAAGGTGATGGTGTATTTAGTATTTCAAGCACGCCAAACCCATCCGCGCGCGAATTTTCAAAATTTGATGGATTGAACATCTCTAACCGACTCCTTGTGTGAAAGGTGGAAGGGTGGAAGAGTTGAAGAGTGGAAGGGTTGAAGAGTTGAATTGCAAACATACCGTACTTGTTGAATATGCTCTCGCAATAGTTCCCTAAATTATAATTAGTAATCTTAGAGATATTAATCGTGAGGACTCACCTCTTTTCAACTCTTCAACCGTTCAACTCTTCAACCGTTCAACTTTTCAACCCTTCAACCTCTTCTCTATCTATATCAAATGTCTTAAATATGCTTACGGGTTATTTAGAAAAGTTATCGTGACGGTTACGTGTTCCAGTTCATCGTATG
>JBCCFC010001397.1:0-3147 GCA_039029935.1 Chloroflexota bacterium | reverse complement strand
TCTATCTGTTAAGCTAACCTACAGAAAGAATGCCTGTGTTACTTTCATAGAAAGCCAATATAGTAAAACCAGTGTCAGATCAACCTATACAACCGTTTCTAAGCATTATTATTCCTGCTTATAACGAGGAACACCGCTTGCCACCAATGCTGCGTCAGGCGGTTGATTTTCTACAAGAGCAACCATTTACCTATGAAATCCTTGTCGTTGAAAACGGCTCAACCGATCAGACCTCTGCTGTTGTTGAAGCTTTTATTACCCAAGAACTACATACTAAAGAAGAATGCATGGTTCATTTGTTACATAGCAACCCGGGCAAAGGGGCTGCGGTCCGTAAAGGTATGCTTTCGGCAGCAGGGCAATATCGTTTTTTCTGTGATGCGGATTTTGCGATGCCTGTCACAGAAGTGCCTAAGTTTTTGCCACCCACCATTAATGAAGAATCAGGTGTGATTATCGGTAGCCGGGAATTGCCCGATTCTGTGCGTTATGACGAACCGTTCTATCGTCATCTAATGGGGCGTGTCTTTAACACGTTAGTGCGTTGGGTAGCTGTCCCAAAAATTCAGGACACACAGTGTGGGTTTAAGTGTTTTACACAAGAGGCCGCAGAAATTATTTTCCCGCTTCAACAAATGGATGGATGGGGATTTGACGTAGAAATCCTCTACATCGCCAATTTATATAATTTCCAAATCGTCGAAATTCCAATTCATTGGTATCATGACAACGACAGTCGGGTCCGTCCGATACAGGATACCTTTAATATGGTCCGCGATCTGTTGAAAATTCGACAGAATGCACGACGAGGTATTTATAATAATAAATGACTCCGCTGAAAAAAGTCCGACTTCTGTAGAGTTTGCTAATCGCTACCACTGGTGAGAAGTCGGACTTTTAAGCGATTCTTTTTTCAGCAGAGTCATAAATTCAAAGATGAATAGAAAATAGGATCAAAAAAACAAATGCAAATTGCAGTCTTAGTCAAACACACGCCGGATACGGCGGAATTGCCAGGAATAGCAGTGGCCGATGTTGCCAGCGGTGACATTAATGCCAATGCAGGTATCAATCCATGGGATGAGTTTGCAGTTGAGGAAGCCATTGACCTTGCTAGTCGGTTCAGCGGTGACTCGACGGCCATTACAATGGGAAAATCAGATGCGGAGGACGCCCTGCGTCACGCCTTAGCGATGGGTGTCAAAGGGGCCGCAATGGTTGCGTGTGACAATGCACATGAGCTTGACTTGTGGACAGCCGCTGACCTGTTGGCGGGAGCCGTCAAATCACAGGGCGATGTTGATGTCGTGTTGGCGGGTAAACAAAGCGTTGATGGTAACAGCGGTGTCCTTTTTGTGGGTGTTGCCCAAAAGCTGGGCATGCCATTGCTGGTGAATGTCTCCAAAATTGTCGATATTGCCGATGGCACAATCACAGTTGAGCGCATTGTTGGCAACAACCAAGAGGTACTGACCGCACCCACGCCTGTGGTGATCAGCGTTGCCAAGGAAATCAACGAACCACGTTACCCCAGCATCATCGGTATCCGCAAAGCCAAGCGTGTCAAGATCGCAAGCATGACCGCTGCGGATTTGGGTGTGGATACAAGCAGTGGTGCAACGTCGTGGACCAATCTACGCAAGCCAGAGGCACGCAATGCCGCCGTTCAGTTTATGGAAGGCGACTCGTTGGAAGAGAAGGCAGTCAAGTTGGTCGATGCACTGATGGCCGAGAAAGTGATATAGGTGGTCAGCTTGTCAGCGAGAAGTGCTGAAGTGCTGAAATGCTGAACCGCTGAACCGCTGAACCGCTGAACCGCTATCAAAAGAAAGGAAACGCAAATATGTCAGTTCTAGTTTGGATTGAACAGGCCAATGGTGTAGCCGTGACAACTTGTTGGGAAGCCGTTGGCAAGGGGCGTGAAATCGCCGATGAATTGGGTCTACCCTTGGTCGCAGCAGTCATGGGGAGCGACACGGGCGATACCGCACAGGCGGCACAGACCTATGGGGTCGATATGGTCTTTACCATCACAGACCCTGCCCTTGAACATTATCGTGCCTCTGCCTATGCAATGGGCTTGCAGGAAGCGATTGATACCAGCGAGGCCACTGTTGTGTTGACCAGCGCAACGCAGTTTGGCCGCGAATTGTGTGCCGCCGTTGCCTGTGCAAGCAATGCGGGTCATGCACCAGACGCAATGGACCTGCATGTCGAGGATGGTCAGCTTGTGGCAACACGCTCCACCTACTCTAACAACGTTTTAGGCAATGTCACGTTCAATACGCCCATGCAATTTGTCAGCATCCGGCCACGCTCCTTTGGCATCCCAGAGGCAGGCGAGGCCAGCGGTGAGGTTGTCGAGCTTGCTGTTGACTTCAACGAGGATGACATTCCTGAAAAGGTGATTGAAGTGCGCGCCAGCGAGACAGGTGAAGTCAGCTTGGCCGATGCCTCTATCATCTGTTCCGGCGGTCGTGGCGTGGCCGATGACCCAGAGTTGGGCTTCCAGTTAGTGCGTGATTTGGCTGAACTGCTCGGTGCAGGCGTGGGTGCCAGTCGTGCGGCGGTCGATGCAGGGTTCATCCCCTACAAGCATCAGGTTGGTCAGACAGGCCAGACCGTGCGCCCAGACCTCTACATTGCGTCGGGCATTCGCGGTGCAATCCAGCACTTGGCGGGGATGGGTGGTAGCAAGATCATCGTCGCCATCAACAAAGACCCAGAAGCACCGATTTACCAACGGGCGCATTATGGTGTAGTTGAAGATCTGTTCAAGTTCTTGCCTGCATTGACGGCAGAATTTGAGCGACGGTTATAATTTAAATTGGTCGTTGAGGACGGAGATCCGCTTGCGCTCTCTGCTGGCAATCTAATCTACACAAGGTCATCAAAAGTATCATTAGCATTCATAGGCTAATGGTGCATTTGATGACCTTTTTAAATAGAGCAATATATTTGGAGAATTACTCATGACCAACCACAACACAAACCGCCCCAACATCCTATGGATCAGTACACACGACATCAATCCACATTTAGGCTGCTATACAGGTATCTGGCACAATGCTGAGTATGCCCACACACCCAATCTTGACCGCCTAGCCGCTGAAGGTGTCCGCTATGACAACGCATTTGCCACAACAC
>JBCCFC010001396.1:0-3158 GCA_039029935.1 Chloroflexota bacterium | reverse complement strand
GAAAGCAAGTTATGACAACAAACGACACAACCATACAAAACTATCTCAGGCCAGAGATTGCCGATTTAGAAGAATATACGCCAATTCAGCCATTTGAGGTGTTGAGCCAGCGTTTGGGTAGACCTGCACAGGAGATCATCAAGTTGGATGCCAATGAGAATCCCTATGGCCCCGTGCCAGCCGTGGTGGAAGCATTGGCCGAATATCCCTACTATCATGTCTACCCCGACCCACAGCAGACCGAATTGCGAGAGGCACTGAGTCGGTTTACAGGTGTTCCCAGCGCATACATCATGACCAGTCACGGCGCGGATGAAATGCTGGACTATCTCTGCCGCCTATTTCTTACAGCAGATGACGCCATCATCAACTGTCCGCCCACCTTTGGCATGTACAGCTTTGACGCTGGTCTGCGTGGGGCTAAGGTGCATGAGGTGTGGCGTACCGATACCTATGATATTGATGTTGAGCAGGTGTGTACACTCGTCAATGAAGCCAACGCTGAATCCAGCAGTGAACAGGGCACAATCAAGCTGCTATTTTTGACCGCCCCCAACAATCCCACTGGCAATTGGCTCTCGGATGAAGATTTACAGCGGCTCTTGGCACTGCCGATTATGGTTGTACTGGATGAAGCCTATGTGGAGTTTGCCGATTACCTTAGCCGCGCCGCTTGGGTGCAACAACATGAAAATCTGGTGATTTTGCGCACCTTTAGCAAGGCCGCGGGGATCGCAGGGCTACGCTTAGGCTATGCCATTTGCCCTCTGTGGCTGATGGAGCAACTATGGAAGTTCAAACAGCCATACAATGTCAATGTCGCAGCGTCAGTGGCAGGCATCGCCAGTCTACGTCATACCGACCAGATTATAGAAGTGGTTGAGTTGCTCAAGGCGGAACGCAACCGTCTCTATACAGGCTTGCAGACCATTTCCTATTTGGAGCCATATCCCTCACAGTCAAACTTCATTCTCTCTAAAGTGGAAGGGCGGGCTGCACTTGAGTTGAAACAATCGCTCGAAAATGAAGGTATTTTGGTGCGGTATTATAAAAAGCCGGGGCTGCAAAACTGTATTCGGGTTTCAGTGGGGCGTCCAGAGCAGACAGATAAATTGTTGGATATTTTGCGTACTCTTTAGGTAATCTATCCGAATTGCAGACTAGCTTGGCACAGCGGCTCCCCCTGTACCTGTCCCAAGATTTCGTCGCTCTTATTTGGCAATTCAAAGTTTGTGATCAATACTTCTCTATTTAGAACGCGTTCTTGGCTGTTCTTCTTTGTTTTCATACCGGAATAGGATTGCACAGCAACAGCGTTATGTCCTTTATATGAATTGCGCACCTCTTCTCGATCATAGGAGGAAACGATCCATTTACATTTTGATTCGGTTAACCGTTTCGCAAGACGTTCATGATCCGCCCAGTCTTTCATATTATGTCGATAATTGACACCATTCTTTGGGTAGGGCGGGTCAATGTACATGACCACTTTTTCGCGATCATAGCGGTCAATACAATTCTCCCAGTCCATATTTTCAATAATGACAATGCGCAGGCGTTCATGGACGGGTCGAATTCGTTTTTCGAGATTCTTGAGCGCACCAATGAGCCTGTTGCCATGTCCGCCATCTGAAATACTAATTTGAAATCGCGGGTAGTTTGACTCACCACCCCAACCTGCCATGATTAAATAATAGAAACGATGTGCTCGCTGCACATCATTCAGTTCGGAGGGGTCTAAGTTGGCAAGCCGTTCAAATTCAGCCCGTGCAACCAGTTCCCACTCAAAGGATGCAAGTAGCTCATCAGGCTTATGCTTGACCACCTGAAAGAATGTTGTCAATTCTTGGTCAATATCATTAATCACTTCAACATCACTAGGTGGTTTGCCAAAGAGAACCCACGCCGCTCCGGAGAAAGGTTCGACGTAGCAAGAGTGTTGTGGGATCAGTTCAATAATCTGTTTTCGTAGGCGTGATTTACCGCCTGCCCATTTGAAGGGACTATTGATCATCTTATAATTATTTTTAGCTGATGTGGAAGCCATAATTTTCCTTTGTTTTGAATCAAAAAGACCACCTTTCACAAGGTGGTCTAAGTATTTAGAAGAAGTTGTGCATCCCTCTCAAGATACACGAAGAGTTGTGAGTGGAGCGAGCCAGAAATGTCTCTCTGGGCCGCAGCCTACGCCAGTAACGGCATCAGACGCCTTCCAAGGGATGAGTCAGAGTGCGCCACGCAGAGTGTCATCACCGTCATGTAATCAACCGCCTCGGCGAGGTTGCTTGCATAGCGATCAATGCTCTGATTGATTTCATACAAGTAGCCCCGTGCGGAACGTTCATGACAGCGTAACGCTTTAGCGACCTGCCCGATGGTAAACGTTTTGCTGACAAGATTGCCGCCTTTCAGATTCTTGTTCAAAATCTGTGAAGAAAGACTCTTGTTTGCAGACGCTTTGCCCACGACCTTTTTTGCCTTAGAAGTTTTCTTTGCCATTGCTATTGTTCTCCTTTTCACCAAAATCCACAGTTAATGCAAATGCTTACTCAACATTTGCACTGTGAATTGTAACCTGTCTCTAGAAATATAGCTTTTTATAGAAGCTAATTCAGAGTAAAATTGGTGACAGACACCCTGAAAGGGGTGTCTGTGCTAACACAACTGTCTTTACGACCTCCTGTTAGCTGGAGTGAGTTGCTCCTCGAGGTTGTTAAATAGGCTTGTCATGTTTAGAACACCTTCACGTTTCCGCTACCCTTAATCCTAAACCACAGAGCGACCGACTGGAACAATATCTACTGGTGTGATAACCTATCTAACTGCTGCTACAATATAGCCCTCTGTTAGCTCCTTGTCTATAGATTAAATGCCATAAATTTAGGAACTATCTTGGACAATTTGGGTGCAATGCCACAAATGCAGATAGCGCATTTGGGACACACGCCAATCAACACAACAATTATACAGTAACCAGTAAACAGGTTAATTCAACAAATATACAGGATACTGCGCTCCTAGTATACCACATGTTCTATGAAAATGGTAGCCAAAAATCAAACCGTAAGATTTTCGTACAAAATCCATCTGATTTGATCGACAGATTTATCAAGGAACAAAAAACATTTGTGCAGAAAGATTTTTGTAAGCTGCCTATG
>JBCCFC010001395.1:0-3161 GCA_039029935.1 Chloroflexota bacterium | reverse complement strand
GTTCTATTACAATTCAGGATGGAGTTGACGGGGCGTAAGTCAAATGATGAAGTGTCGGCTAAATGACGAGGCACTGAACAAGTAGTTTGGCGTAAGTCAAATGATGTATATCAGTTTGCATTGAGATCTGTTCTTGAAGTAGCGCAGGTAGCCAACCTGCCAGACTGTCCTTTATCCCTTACCACCAATCTTTGCGTGAGCGAGGATCCATAAATTTTCCTTTGTCTCGAATCGCAACCAGCACTTGTGACCCTTTCGCCAAGCCGATGATGTCACCATTGCGCAGTGCTGGCAGCATACGACGCCCAGCCGCATTGGCCTTTTGATACTGCGTCAATAAATTTGGATCAACACAGAAATCCTCAAGGTGAACCACATAGGCATCGGCGACAGAACCACTGCGACCATAGGCAATGGTCATTTGATGGGTGTCTGCATACAAAACCGCCGCCACAAATCCACCGCTGTAGATTTGCGGGCCACGATATGGAATGGACAATGGCTTGTCGCGCTCGGTGGCAATGCCAATCAATGTTGTATCGAAATCTGTGAGCAAGCCACCGCGACAGCCATCTGTTCCACATCCCCAAAGCCATTCATGCACTTGATAAGTTGATATCAACATAGATGTATGCCCATCAATCAAAATGTGATTCAATTTGGGCGCATTGGGATCGGTTTGACCGTCATAGGCAACCAGTCTAGCGGCTTGATTGACTTGCTGATAGCCCCGTAATCCCAAGTTCAAATCCCCATGTGCAGAATCTACATGGCTGTTATCCACATTTTCCATGGGAATAAGCGTATACTGTCGTGTCGAGGTTGTTGGGCAGGTGGATTGAGATAATTGGGACGCTTGAGACGATGCTCGTGCTGAAACTTGCGATACCACTTGGGTAGGTGTAGGTAGACTCGCCGCAACAACGATTGGACGTGGTACAGGGGTTGGTGTGTTGATAGGTACAATTCTTCGTGTAGCGGTTGATTGTTGTGTCGATGTTGGCACAGGTGTGATAGTTGGTTGTGGAGTTGGTTGTGGAGTTGGTGTACGGGTTGGTGCCGGTGTATGCGTTGGTGTTTCAGTTGGGCCTTGGATAGCAATTTGGATGGAGGTGTTATTCAACGCGGGCAAATCGACCACAGGCAGTGCGGGTTGTGCCACTGAACCTTGTGTTGGTAGGACGGTGACGAGTGGCTCGACATTGGGCTGTGCCTCAAGGGTTGCTTGGGCGGCAAGCGTCGCAAAACGGTAATGGTTGCGTTGCGCTTGTTGTTGCGTCGTAGCACCACACGCACTCAGACATAATAGGCATACCGTGATGAGGGTTATACAATAGAAACTCATGAATCGCTTTTGTCTTAGTTGCATGGGGTTAGTATAGCACAAGTGTAAGCCAATCGTTATTTTGCGTCGTTGGGCGAATGGTTATCGTTTTTGCTATCGAACTCATATGTGCTACACTCACCAATACGTTTGGTAGGTCGGTGGTCGGTACTCGGTACGTCAGTGCTTGCATACTGAATACCGATTACTGAATACCGATGCACTACTTAAGTTTACAGAGACAACGTTTAAGGAGAAAACCATGATCATCACCAATCCTCAAGAGTTTGTCAACAAATGGCGAGGCGCATCACTCAAGGAGCGTGCGGCTGCGCAGGAACATTTCATCGACCTCTGCCGCTTGGTTGGTCATCGTACACCAGCGGAGATGGACCCGACGGGTGAGAGTTTCACCTTTGAGGCAGGGGTGAACAAAACGGGCGGTGGCAAGGGCTGGGCCGATGTGTGGAAGAAGGGTTGCTTTGGCTGGGAATATAAGGGGAAACATGCCAATCTCAACAAAGCCTATCAGCAACTTTTGCAATACCGTGAGTCGTTGCAAAACCCGCCATTGCTGGTCGTTTGCGACCTTGACACGATTGTCATCCACACCAACTTCACCAACACAATCAAGCAGACGGTCACGTTGACGCTCGATGATCTGTTGACGCCACAGGGGTACGCCCATCTCAAGAACGTCTTCTACGAGCCAAATGCGTTTCGGGCGACCACAACCACCGAGCAGGTGACACAGCAGGCGGCAGAGGAGTTGGCGCGCCTCAGTGCTATGCTGCGTGAGGCCGGGCATGAGACTGGGCATGAATCTGAGCAGATTGCACACTTTCTGATTCGTGTTCTCTTTTGCCTCTTTGCCGAGGACATTGGTCTGCTGCCCAAAGACCTCTTTACACGTCTGATCTCGTTGGCGCACCGCAACATGGGTCGTTTCTCGGCGCAACTGGCCCAGCTTTTTGGGGCGATGGCAACGGGTGGCTTCTTTGGTGTCGATGATATCCGCCACTTTAACGGTGGGCTGTTTGACAACGAGCAGGTATTGACGTTGCCCCATGAGGCGGTCAGTACTCTCGAACGCATTGCCAAGCTTGATTGGTCAAATGTGGAGCCGTCGATTTTGGGCACACTCTTTGAACGCAGCCTCAACCCCGCCAAACGCTCACAACTGGGCGCACACTACACCAGCCGTGAGGATATTCTGCTGATTGTCGAGCCTGTGTTGATGACCCCGCTGCGGCGTCGTTGGGTCGAGGTGCAGGCCGAAGCGCACAAGCTGGTGACACGGCGCAATGAGGCCAAGACGGAGCGCACACGCCGCGCCCGACAGGCTGACCTTGAGCAACTGCTGCAAGCCTTTAGCCAAGAACTGGCCGCTGTGCGTGTTCTCGACCCTGCCTGTGGCAGTGGCAATTTCCTCTATGTCGCCCTCAAACAACTGCTTGACCTGTGGAAAGAGGTCTCGGTCTTTTCTGGTGAACAACAACTGACGCTCATGTTGCCCTTGCCAGAAGTGTCACCCTCGCCTGCACAGCTTTTTGGTATCGAGATTAACCCCTATGCCTACGAACTCGCACAGGCCACCGTCTGGATCGGCTACATCCAATGGCTGCACGAAAATGGTTTTGGTCTACCCGCCGAGCCGATCCTCAAACCGCTCAACAACATCCACAACATGGATGCGATTTTGGCCTATGATGCGGATGGGAATCCAGTTGAACCGAAATGGCCGGAGGCGGATGTGATTATTGGGAATCCGCCGTTTTTGGGTGCAAGAAAAATGAGAACTGAGTTAGGCGACAAGTACTTTGATGATTTACTCATG
>JBCCFC010001394.1:0-3162 GCA_039029935.1 Chloroflexota bacterium | reverse complement strand
ATGAGCATAGGATTTTACAATGGTCCAAAATAGAGAATACGTCTACGGTTTGCTGTTGGCATTGATGTTGATTGTCGTCATTGGGTTTGGGCAGGAAGCATTTACAGCCACAAGCGAACCCTTGATTCCCATCGGTGAAGCGGTTGTGGTCTCACTGGACTGGCTGGTTGACAACTATCGCAGTTTTTTCCAGACACTCAAACAACCATTCACTGTTGTCCTCAATGGTATCGAAACCACGCTCAAGGCAACCTCGCCACTATTGCTGCTGATTGTGATTGGCTTGGGGACATGGCAGATCGGCGGCTTACGCGTTGCCACACTGGTGGTAGGCTGTTTCTTTGTTACAGGCGCAATAGGTGCTTGGACAGCGGCCATGACTACGCTCGCCATCATCGCAACCTGTGTCATTTTCTGTTCGCTGGTGGGCATCCCGCTGGGCATTCTCTCCGCTCGTAGTGATCAATTTGAAGGACTCCTCCGCCCCGTACTCGATCTGATGCAGACCATCCCCTCCTTTGTCTATCTCGTCCCTGTCGTCATGCTATTTGGCATCGGCAATGTCCCCGGTGTCATCGTCACCATCATCTATGCACTGCCACCCGTCATCCGCTTGACCAGTCTAGGCATTCGCCAAGTGCAGGCCGATATGGTCGAGGCGTCCCATGCCTTTGGCGCATCCGAATTCCAGACATTGCTCAAAATCCAGATGCCACAAGCCATGCCCACGATTATGGCGGGCGTCAACCAGATGATCATGATGTCGCTCTCGATGACCGTGGTGGCATCCATGATTTCGGTGACGGGGCTTGGTCAGATGGTTTTGCGTGGCATCGGACGGCTGGACATGAACATTGCAACCGTTGGTGGCTTGGGCATTGTCCTCTTAGCCGTCGCCGTGGATCGATTCTCGCAGAGTTTTGGGATTACAGACCGCGAGCGAGGTCATGCCAAATGGTATCAGCATGGTCCTGTCGGTCTTGTCTATATGTTGGCAACACGCCGTTCGGCGTAAAAAGTTTTCAGCGAATCAGCCGTCAGCGTTCAGCCAGAATCTGACTGTATTTCTCGGCTGATTTCATCACTTTTTATACTAAAATAGTTTTTGAACATACCTTAAAGGGGTTATCTATGTTGAATACAACAAAGAAAAACTGGTTGTGGCTTGCGTCGCTACTACTCATCCTTGCGTTGACAGGGGCTGCTTGTACCGCACCAGCGGCAGCACCAGCAGATGATGGCGCAACAGAAGCCGATGCAGAAGAAGCTGCGGACGATGGCGGTGAGATGGCAGCAGCGTTGCCGGGAGAAGGCATTACGGTCAATCCCATCAATGGTGGCGTCACCACAGGCTATTTCCAGCACTTTGTCTTGCAGCGCATCATCGAGGAATTGGGCTACACGGTGGCAGAACATGCGGAGGCACAGTTCCCAGCGTTGCACCTTGCACTGGGGAATGGCGATGTTGACTACACGGCCAATCACTGGGACCCACTGCACGAGTCGTTCTATCTTGAAGCCGGTGGTGAGGAGAGCATGACCCGTCTGAGCCACATGATTACGGGTGCGGCTCAGGGGTATCTCATCGACAAGGCAACAGCGGATGAGTATGGCATCACCAATTTGGAGGACTTTAAAAATCCAGAGATTGCGGCCCTGTTTGACACGGATGGTGATGGCCTTGCCAATCTGGTTGGCTGTGACCCGGGTTGGGGTTGTGAACGTGTGATTGAGCATCATCTGGATGCCTATGAACTGCGTGACGCCATCAACCACGACCAAGGCAGCTACTTTGCGTTGATTGCAGACGGTATTGCGCGCTTTGAAGCAGGTGAGCCAGTGCTCTATTACACGTGGACACCGATGTGGTTAGGCAACGTTATTGTGCCGGGAGAAGACTCTGTTTGGCTCAACGTGCCCTTCAGCACACAGCCAGATGGTGGCACAGAAGATACTTCGACAGAGGATGGCAGCAATACAGGGTTTGTGATGAACTCTGTGCGCGTTGTTGCCAACAATGACTTCTTGACGGACAACCCAGTACTGGCAAAGCTCTTTGAAATCTATGAACTGCCTATCAACGATGTCAATGCACAAAATCTACTGGTCAATGACGGCGAGAACACGGTTGATGATATTTACCGCCATGCCGACGAGTGGATCGAAGCCAATCGTGACACGGTTGACGGTTGGATCTCAGAAGCCATGAGCGCAGCAGAATAAATTTAAATATTTACTACAGCGGATTAGGGACTGGAACGGATGATAGACTCGACACGAGAAAAATCCGTTCCCATCCTCAATCCGCTGTAGTATTTTACAGATTAACATCATATGCAAACCAACAATCAACAAGCTGTATCTCAAGTGACGCCTCAGATTGAATGCCGCCATATCTGGAAAATTTTTGGCAGACGCGCCCACGAAGCGATGGATGCAATTCAAAGTCGAGGCTTGAGCAAAGAGGATGTGCGTGAAGAATTTGACTGTGTGGTCGGTGTCAAAGATGCCAGTTTCTCGGTGGCGCAGGGTGAAATCTTTTGCATCATGGGGCTATCCGGTAGCGGGAAGTCAACACTGGTGCGTCATGTCAATCGACTGATCGAGCCAACCGCGGGTGATGTCCTGATCGATGGCGAGGCAGTCGGGCAATTAAACACCACCGCACTGCGTCAACTGCGCGCCCGAACCATCGGCATGGTTTTCCAGCATATGGCCCTCTGGCCGCATCGTACTGTGCTGGACAATGTCGCCTATGGGCTGGAAATTCGTGGCGTCAAGAAGACTGAACGCAATCAGGCGGCACTGGATGCGCTGGCGTTGATGCAGTTGGGTGGCTGGCACAACCATTATCCCGACCAGTTATCGGGTGGTATGCAACAACGTGTCGGGTTGGCACGGGCACTATGTGCTGACCCCGATATTCTGCTCATGGATGAGCCATTTAGCGCACTTGACCCCTTGATTCGACGACAGCTACAGGATCAGTTTCTGGAGCTAGCTGCCGTCATGAAAAAGACTACGCTCTTTATTACCCATGACTTGGACGAAGCCATACGCATCGGCAATCGCATTGCCATCATGAACGCGGGCGAGATTGTACAGATTGGCACGCCGGAGGAAATTGTCACCAACCCCAAAGATGACTATGTGGCCGATTTT
>JBCCFC010001393.1:0-3170 GCA_039029935.1 Chloroflexota bacterium | reverse complement strand
TCTGGAAAATGAAAGAAAATCACGATACAGATTGTGTATTATATTTATTTTTGCAAACTTGGCGTATATATTAGGTTAAGGGTGGATATTTTTTCAACATAGCTGTAAGGATGGTGCTGCCAATGATGAGTATTACACACGCGATGCTGGAGGACTGGCCTGATATCCGACAAATTTATATCGAAGGAATTCGCACAGGCCATGCAACATTCCAGAAAGAAGAAGAAGTGCTAGGCATAGAGCAGGGTGCAGAATGGTTTGCGGGCAAGATCGAGAATTTGCGATTTAAGGTGATGGATGACGATGAATCTATGCTAGGCTGGGCGATGCTTTCACTGGTTTCGAGCCGGCCTGTCTATGCGGGTGTGACCGAAGTTTCGATTTATCTTGGTGACAATGCACGCGGACGTGGTATTGGTACACTGCTTTTACAACACTTGATTCGTGAATCAGAAGCCGCAGGTATTTGGACATTACAGGCAGGCATTTTCCCGGAAAATAAGGCCAGTATTCGGTTACATGAAAATTGTGGATTTCGCATCCTTGGGATACGTGAAAAACTAGGCAAGATGAATGGTGAGTGGCGCGATGTGGCGTTTATGGAGCGTCGATCAACGGTTGTTTTGTAGATATCTTCTTCCAGGAAGGGGATACAGTCTACTGTGCTGACCCAATTGATTGTCCCTCCTTCCTGGAAGAGTTTACGAGTTAAGTTAGCCCTACCTCGTAATCACAGGTAGAAAAAGTCGATGTTGGGGTATGCGTTGCGGAATAATACCTGCATCAATAGCGAAATTTGAGACACTTTCTGAATCATTCAGAAACAACTCGACTGTGCCAAGCCCCGTTGCGACATTCGCATCGCTATCAAGCAAATCACTGACACCCACATTGGGCGTTGTAAGCTGGTAGCCCTCCGGTGGAGTAAACTGGACATCATATTCGCCGGGCAGAAGTTGAGCAAATGCGTAGTAGCCCGTCTCTTCTGTGACAAGGTGCGCAAGTGGGGTCATTGTGTTACGCGCAAACAATGTCACCCCAACTCCTGCTGCTGCTGGCTCATCGGATTGCTGGATGCCATCTTCATTCTCATCCATCCAGACGTAATCACCGAACACAACGGGTTGGGTAAATCCTGCATCAATGTCTAGGTATGTTTCATTGACACCAAGCTCAAACAATGTCGTCTCTGCTATCGCGCTCGTCAATGTCTGCAAACTATCGAATGTTGTTCCTTGCACAGTCACAGTAATTGGCTTTGTGATGTCCCCAGCCAAATCACTATCATAAGATCGGTAGTAATTAGGTGTGGGGCTTGAACGTGTCAATAGATACGGACGAGGGGGTGTCAGACGTAGTTGATATATGCCCGGGTTGAGCGGCGTCAGTAAGTAATGACCGTTTGCATCCGTTGCGGTACTGGTTTGGATGCTGCCATCTGGATTGAGCAACTCAACTTGGACATTGGCTAGCCCCGGCTCATTGGCATCCTGCAACCCATTGCCATTTTGGTCAAGCCAAACATAGTTGCCGACAGTGCTTGGTTGCTCATGGAGAAGCCCAATGATCCCAGCATTCACAGCGGCACGGGGGTTGGTGATACTCATGACAACGACATCCGAACGCCCATTTGCCACATGCACGTGGCTACCAACAGTCAGTGTATCATCACTATCGTTGTCATCGCGCGCTACCTGTTGGGTAAAATAGGTCTCGCCATTGGGCAATCGCACCTGAACCGTATACCGTTGTCCGGGCAATAAGCCTGGAAATTGATATGTGCCATCCGTTGCCGTTGTTGTGGTTGCCAGCGGATTGTCCGCATCGCCCTGCGCATCGTATAACTCGACAACAATGCCCGATAGCCTTGGCTCTTGTTGACCAGTATCAAGGTTATCGTGCAACCCATTCTGGTTGATATCCTCCCAAACAACGCCTGTGATCATGGCATAGGAACGGTCGGTTTGATACCACATCGAGTTTGGCTGAGGACTTAGCGGTTGGGCAGTCGGCTCACCAGCCGCTTCACCTGCCGATATGATAATGCTGGGCATTGCCTGTAACGCACGTCCCTCTGGAAAATCATCGGCATCCAGCGTAAAGGTACATGTGTGGTAATTGCCCGGCAAAATTACTTGTGGTAGACCACATTGTGCGGTTAGGTCAACCAGCGCATCATTTTCGTTTACCCCGCTAACACCAACAGCATTCCAAATAATTGCCAAATTTGTGTTGAACACGGTTGTCGTTATCAAATGTAGATTGGTGAGCGTGTATTCAAAGATGAGTGTCTCATCAGGGTGGATACGCAAGGCTGTGTCAGATGTATAGGGTTGTTGACCATTGAGCGTTTGTGAGAAGAGGATGGATGAATCACCCTGCACAGTGGATTCCTGTACCGCAAACAATTGCGGTGTCAGCAATGCATCCGGCAACGTCGTCTGCGTGCTAGGTTGCAGTGAGATTGGGCCTGTCAGGGCCGAAGGAGAGTCTAGGGATTGAAGAACAACGGGTTGATCTGCGCCAGGTTGAGCTGCGTCAGGTTGATCTGCGCCAGGTTGAGCTGTCCGCTGTCGGGTTGGTTGCATCTTGAATTGGTAGCCAGATGGTGGAACCAGTTCAATGACATATGGCAACGCTGGGTCCAAATGATGAAAGACATAGCCCCCCTCACCATCCGTAACCGTCACGTTTGCAAGTTGATCAACGGTGATAGTGCCATCGTTCGTCGTTGTCGCATTCGTCCACAGACGTACAACAATGCCTGTAACACCAAAGGAGGCCTCTTGCTGAGGGCTGGACACGACGCGACCATTGAGTGTTGCTGGTGAGGTGAGTGGTGTGACACCAGCAAAGATTGTCTCCACTCGTTCTCCTGGCAATAAACCGATCTCGGATACAATCCCTGTAGATGGGTCAGGGTCACTATCTAGTGCGTCGTCATTGCCCAAATTTTGTCCTGTGAAAACACGATCAGACGGTTGTACAAAGACCACTTGATAGGTTTGATTGGGGGTGAGGTTAAGGAATTGATAGTGACCATTTCTGTCACTGGTTGTCGATGCAACGTGGACGCCATCTGGCATTGCACTGTTAGTCCCATCAACATCACTATCACCCGATTCATCTGGGGGTGATGTTTCGAGAATCGTCCATAACTGGACAGTTGC
>JBCCFC010001392.1:0-3180 GCA_039029935.1 Chloroflexota bacterium | reverse complement strand
GTGGCTGCACCAGACAGTTGCAAAAACTGTCGGCGATGCATCTTACGACGTGTCATTGGAATGTACTCCTTTGGTAAAAAGTAGAATATATAGTTGATAAAAGTTATGCGTTTATTTTATATTTATTCATAAGCAATAAGCAGAACTTTTATTCATTTGTATGGTACTGCTATCTTTTGTTGAGGATGACCGCTGATTAGCATAGCACTTTTTATTTTGGGTGTCAAAGTGTGAAAAAGACTATTTCAGAGCAATGAAAGTATTTGTGTGAAAGTTGACGCACTCGAAAGCATGTGCTATGCTAGGGCCATCGCTAATTTTAGCCTCACGCAAGAAAAGGATGTGTATAATGCGTAAACGTCATTTTAATACAGCGGGACCAATCAAACCAGAAAAAAACTATGCGATTCCACCCTTATGCCGTGTTGATTTAGAAGAAATTCTTGAGTTAATTGACCAAGAGAAATATTTTGTGCTTCACGCACCTCGTCAAACGGGCAAAACATCGCTCTTGCGCACGTTAATGGACTACCTCAACAATGCAGGAGCATACCGTTCGCTCTACTTTAACGTAGAAATGGGGCAAGCGGCGCGTGAAAATGTAACAGCTGCAGTTCAGTCTATTCTCAGCGAATTAACATCCCGAGCCAAATATGATTTGAATGATCTATACCCGCGTTCGATCAAAGACGATATACTTCAAAAAGAAGGTGGCGTTGCTGCACTAAATCAGCTTCTAACAGACTGGGCTGTTGAAAGTGATAAACCGCTGGTGCTTTTTATTGATGAAATCGACTCTTTGGTCGGTGATACACTGCTCTCGGTTTTGCGTCAATTACGTGCGGGATACGACAAACGACCTGATGCTTTCCCCCAAAGTATCATTCTCTGTGGTGTGCGTGACATCCGTGACTACCGAATTGTTGCCAGCAGCGAGAAAGAACCTGTTACAGGTGGTAGTGCCTTTAATATCAAGGTCAAATCACTTCGTTTAGGCGACTTTGATCAGGATGAAACACGTCAGCTTTATCGCCAGCATACCGACGACACGGGGCAAGTATTTACAGAAGATGCGCTTGAAAGATTGTGGACCTTATCTCAGGGGCAACCTTGGCTGGTCAATGCACTGGGTCGAGAGGTGACCCATGAAATGCGAGAAAATCGCGACCGCACTGTCGCTATCACAGTAGACATGGTTGAGACTGCCAAAGAGCAACTGATTTTACGTCGTGATACCCATTTGGATCAGCTGCTCCATAAACTTGAAGAGCCCCGTGTACAACGTGTGATAGAGCCACTCCTTTCTGGGTCAGAGAGTCCCGATAACGTTGCACCTGATGATTTGAAATATGTGCGTGATTTGGGGTTGATCAAAGCGACAGGCAAAGAGATTGCCATTGCCAATCCGATTTACCAAGAGGTTATTCCACGTGAACTGACCTATGTCACCCAACTCAAAATTAACCACGATTCAGCGTGGTATGTGGACGAGCAGAATCGCTTTGATATGCACAAGATGTTGTTGGCCTTTCAACAATTTTTCCGTGAACACTCAGAGCATTGGGTCGAACGGTTTCAATACAAAGAGGCGGGTCCACAGCTACTAATGCAGGCATTTTTACAACGTGTCATCAACGGCGGTGGGCAAGTGCATCGAGAGTATGGGCAGGGCAAAAAACGCACGGACCTGCTGGTGACTTGGCCGACAGAGGATGGGTCAGCCCAACGCTTTGTGATTGAACTCAAAATTCTCTACAACAGTTTGGAAAAGACTATCGAAGAAGGGTTGCCACAGACGTGGAAATATATGGACATTGGCAATGCGGATGAGGGGCATTTGATCATTTTTGACCGTTCTGCTGATAAGCCGTGGGGAGAGAAGATTTGGACACAGACAGAGACCTATCAGGACACAGAGATTATGGTTTGGGGAATGTAGAGGATCACCCAAACGCTCGAATCGTCGCTTGTAGTGCTTCTGCCTGCTGATGCACCACATCTAACGACTGCATCCCCGTTTTGAAGAGACAGGTCACACGCCGAAACGCTTCTACATTGGGGCAATCGCCAGCCTGATAGGACCTCACTGTGCCATAATAACGCGAATCAAAGTTCGGGGAGCGTTCCGGTGCGCCATAAAAGGACAATTCACGGAAGACTGGCTCCAGATGAACGGGACACCACAACCCATAGAGGCCACCCCCGCCATGCGCAATAAAGGTTTTGCGAAAGGTGCGCCAATCGACACCCAGCAAGGCTTCATCTAACTTGCAGGTGTAGCACCAGTAGGCATGGGTGTAGCCTGCGGGGACATAGGGCGGGATCAACCACTCACATTTTTCTTCACGGATGACGCGCTCATACTGTGTGGCAATATAGCGTCGTGCCGCCACCAGATAGTCAAGCCGTTCCAGTTGTGCCAAGCCCAAGGCTGCTTGTGGGGCAGAGAAACGGAAATTGTAGCCAAAGGCATCATGGCGTTCAAATGACCAATCCTGCCGTTCATCACGCGGAATCATGGTTGATCCGGGGCGCGCCTCAATTGTGCTATATCCTTGGATAGCCGCTTTGCGCATCAAGCGCGCATAACTCTTGTCATTGGCGATGACCACACCACCCGATCCACCGCTGGTCATATGCTTGGAACCTTGCAGACTAAAGCTGGCGGCACGACCAAAGGTCCCAGCGACTTGCCCTTGATAGGTTGCCAAAAAGTACTGTGCATTGTCCTCAATCAGGGTCAACCCATGACGCTTGGTAATGAATGGCGAGTAGTCGCTCGTAATCAGGCGGCAGACCAAAGATGCTGACGGGAATGATGGCCTTTGTGTGTTCAGACAGTTTGCGCTCCACATCGGCTGGCATCAACTCGCCCGGCGGCTACGTGAGTGACGGCCTGGCGATCTACGACACCATGCAGTACCTCACGTGCGACATCGCCACGTACTGCATCGGCCAGGCGATGTCGATGGGCGCGCTGCTCCTGGCGGCCGGCACCCGCGGCAAGCGCTACGCCCTGCCCCACGCCCGCATGATGATCCACCAGCCTTCGGGCGGCATCGGCGGCACCGCGGCGGACATGGAGCGCCACGCCGAAGAGATCGTGAAGCTGCGCGACGAGATGAACCGCATCTTCTCGGTGCACACCGGCCAGGAACTGGACCGAGTCGCGAAGGATTC
>JBCCFC010001391.1:0-3188 GCA_039029935.1 Chloroflexota bacterium | reverse complement strand
GTCAAATGAACTTTCATGGAGTATCTCATGTGCTTGCATTTTTAGTCAATTTTCACTCTTTGAAGAGTATCATCCAACGCTATATGTCTTTTATTATTAGCATTCCGAATAGAAACCCCTTCTGTTTGGACAAAAATAAGGTAATACCTCGTCCTTCTGATCACCATCGTAATCACCAACGAGCAAGTGACGTCTGTAGGGATATATGCCATTACCAGCCGCAGAGTTGCCAGCGTTACTCCAACCCCACTGCCAATCGCCATTTTCAAAATAGAACATGGTCATCCAGTCATTGTCATTTCCTATCCCTAATACTTCGTCCTTCTGATCACCATCGAAGTCACCAACGAGCAAGTGATTTCTGTAGGGATATATGCCATTGCCAGCCAAAGGATCGCCAAAGTTACTCCAACCCCACTGCCAATCGCCATTTTCAAAATAGTACATGGTCATCCATACATTGTTTCCTAAACCGCTTCCTACAGCCAAAATTTCCTCGGCTCCATCTCCATCAAAATCTCCTGGATAGAACCTTTCGTACCGATTTATGCCTCCTCCGGTTGGGCTTTTTTCTTCCCACACTTTTTCCCAGCCTGGACGACCTGACCCTGTAACAAACATGGCTGTATAGCTACGTGCAACTAGACGACCCAGTATATCATAGATATTAAAAGTTACCACGACTGATTGACCTGGTAGTGCGCTAGTAGGGACAACACCACTGTAAGAAATCTTAGTGTTGCCACTAATAGAATGGTAAAAGCCGTGTAGAAGGTTAGTGTTCCAAAAACCTTGCAAGTTCTGTATTGTGAAAGGGCCAGTTTGGTCGATTGTCATCCGATATCTTCCAGGTGCTAATCCGGTTTGCGATCCACTGTGGTTAAATGAATCACCTGGAAGCACCGCATTGTTGCTACAGAATGAAATCTGGGCTGTGCGTGCTTGTTTTGGCAGGGTGAGATTGTCCTCGCCAAGGTAGTGAGGTATATCCCCTCCGTATTCGTCCACGTCGAGCGCATAGACCGAACCTTGGGCAGAGAGTATCATAGGGCTAAACAAGTTCATGCCTATCGCCAACAGCAGCAGCGACAGAGCGACAACAAACATTGGGTTGACCCAGTTTACTGGAAAGGTGAGCCAACGTTGAGAATCGTTTTGTTGATGGGTGTCTATACTCATCACAAATTGCTCCTTAATTATTGGAGCATATAGAGTTAAGCTTTGTGGTCGATGTTGGTATTCGGTGTTCAGTTGCCAGTGAGTTGGTGAGGTTGGTATGGCATACGCACCCACCAACCTACTGACCTCTACATGCTATATTGATTGTTTTGTTTCTTTCCCAGAGACTATCCCAGACCGGCAAGTGCTAACAGATAGTGCTGGTTTCTATTATAGATTGATTATGTAAATTACATGATGGACTTAGTTATTCATGGACTATCTCGTGGCATAGTAGGCTCCTGTTTAATTTTAGATTCGCATATAACTATGATATTTGGGTTTTGAGTCTCTTTCGCTATCTTGTGACTATGGGTAAATACAAGCTGGTTGATGTCGTGAGTGTCACATCATTCACGCGTTCGAGGACACTGCCAGTCGGCCCGACGACATCTGTCTGTGGGAATTCGTCAACTACGGGTGTGATGGTCGTGTTGGTGATATCGGTCAACATACGTACCTGCACTGTTGCAAATGCAAACCGCTCGTAATGGGTTTGGTTAAAGATGCCACCACTCAGTACAATGCGTCCATTAGCGTGGTCAATTTCTTTTGCCATCTCTAAAGGCATATGTTCGGTCAGCATCACATCCACAATTTCTAAGGCGTTGGGGTCATAGTCAAGAGACGCCGTCACCCCATTCACGGCTGATTGATTTGGATCGACATAGAGTGTCAAGGTTACAACTTCGCCAGCTTTGGCGTAAACAGTGTCATGGTCAAAACCTAACTGTGCAGTTGCCCCGCTATCTACACGATGCGGGTCAATATCCACATGTGCGGCACTTACAACGATTAGAGGCCATTGCATCAAGAAATTGCCTAATAAGAGACCCAAGTCTTTAATATCAACACAACCATCTTTATTGAGATCTGCATCTGGATTGAAGCCAGAATCCCCTTCACATAAATTGAACGACGCACTGAGCAGACCGTAGTCTCTAATTGAGATAACATTGTCGTCATCAATATCCCCTTCGGCTGGTGGTATGGCAAAATAGTGGAAATTATACCCTGCCACCAAGGTGACATCCTGCTCGACCCTAGGCAATGTCTGCTCGGCTTCAACCTCGATATCAAAGCTGCCAACAAGGTTAGTGGTCAAACTAAACTGACCATTCGCATCTGTTGACGTTGTTGCTGTATAGATGGGTGTCGTGTTAACGTAGTCAACGGTATTCGCCGGATAAAATGCGACGTAGATATCTTCTTGCCAAGCGGGATTCGGTTTGTCAGGACGAGCATAAAAATTGATTTCCCCGTGAAAGATGCCTCCCTGAATATGGATGATGCCATCTTGTGTTCCGGACAAAACGCTGCCTGTTGGACCGCTAATGTCTGTGGGTGGATAATCGGACGAGAAGGTAACAACTGTCCCTGTCATCGTCGTGGTCTGGAGAGGTGTAACCACCATAGTCAACACGGGGAAGACCGATGATGTGGTCGTACCCAGTGTACTACCCGCCGCATAGGTAAACACACCCGTGACTTCATCATAGGTCGGGTTCATAATAACTGTATCAAAGACCGAGGTGTCCGCTTGTATATCCATAATTTGCAAATAGTTCAGGTCAACCTGTCCATGTACCAAGACACCATTGGCTTCTGTATTGGTCGAATCAACCATAATAGTGAGGGTGTGTGGAACCCCGACGGTGAGTGTCATTGGTGAGGCATCAACATACAGCGTGGCATTCTGTGTCTCTCTGTTCAATGGTCCCCATTCAAGTCGTGGCGTGTAGGGATCACCCGTATTAAAGCCAGATAATACAACCGTACTGGTGGGTGTAAAGTTGCCTGTGCCATCACCCCAATAAATTTCAGTTGTGTGTGGACCACCATTCCAGACACTTTGGTATGTCACGAGGTCCATGTGATTATCCAAGTTGACATCATAGGCAACGGCAGAAGCCCAAAACGTACCGCTTGTACCGTCTTCATCACTGGGTCGAAAATCCAAAGATTCTTGT
>JBCCFC010001390.1:0-3188 GCA_039029935.1 Chloroflexota bacterium | reverse complement strand
ATTTTGCCGAGATTGACTTTGCCTTGCTTACCTTAGTCGCCAACATTGCTGCGTTTCATCCTTGGCGACCATTTGCCAATGGATTGCGTTGGATTGTCCTATTTTGGGCAGGCTCAATGGCATTCTACTGGTACACAGGCGGTGCCAACATTGACTGGATGGTCTTCATCCCTATTGTTGTGATGACCGTATTTCCCTTTTTAGGACAGCTCCCCAAACCTTGGGGGGGGACGACTTATGTACTCGCAGGTGTAGGTTTCATGTTGTGGTTTGCGACGCAAATACAGCATGTCACAGGGTTGATTGGTTTGGCTAGTCTGTTTATGATTATCTTTTAGCTGAAAAATCAACAGGAAGATCAAAAAGGGCTGGAAGAAAACTCAATTCTTCCAGCCCTTTTTGATCTTCCTGTTATAAAGCGATTACGCAAATAGAACAAAGGAAAGTATCGCAGGTTGGCTACCTGCGCCACAGATAATCAATCTGTGTTACTGGTTTATACTTTCTTGCCAGCCACAGAATTACTTCAAATCGGGCCAATCCACTAAATCCCACTTCATGCCGATATTACGGAATATACGTTTTTGTAGATTCGGATAATCACCAACATCATGGGCAAGACGTTGCCCGACCACAATACATTTGAGTACACCATTACTTGTATTTTTGATTGTATGCGCCTCACCGCCTGCACGATAGCCGATAAAGTCACCTGCTTTCACGGGCGTGACCGTATCACCAATAACAGCATCGGCCTGACCTTCGAGGATATAGACACATTCGTCTTCATAGTGATGTACATGAAATTCAGTGGTTTCGTGACCTGGTTGCACTTCGATGATGTGGAAGCCAAGCCCGGTTAACCCTGTTAGATCGCCCAAGGATTTGTTGTTCCGTTTTGCATTATCATTGAGAAAATGCGTCTTTTCAATACCCTCATAGGCGTCAATTTCTTCTGCGGTAACGATATATTTATCCATATGGTTTCCCTTTATATGTGTAAGACCCGCACGAGGGCGTGCTAACTGAACGGTTGTAATTGTTACCCTTGCCCTACTCACCCTGTGGAGCCGCCAGTAACCTTAGTTTCGGAATTGTTGCGTTTGCCATGCCAAGTGCCAAGCCTGCGGACCCAATCACCAAACAGAGTCCAAAGCCAATCACGCCTGTCAGCGCACCGATGATGGCAATGGCACTCGGTATAATAGATGTGGCAAGGTTGACAGACATGTTGCTCTCAAATTTTTCAGAGAGGGCAAAGAGGGTGGCAAGTTGGTTGAGTGTTTGGTCCATGAGAATGATTTGGGCGGTATCGGTGGCGATTGTGCTGGCTCCACTGATAGAAACAGAAATATTGGCCTTTTTGAGTGCGATGGCATCGTTGATACCATCCCCGACAAAGCAGACAGTCTTGCCTTCGGATTGAAGTTGTGTGATCAAGTCCGCTTTGTTTTCGGGGAGTGTTTCGGCAAAGTAGCGGTCAATGCCAAGTGACTCGGCCAATGCCCGTGTGGGGCGTTCATGGTCTCCTGAAATAATCACGATCTCCATGCCCGCTTGACGCAGGGCATCCACAACGGTCTGGGCTTCAGGGCGCACGGTTGGCACAAGCTCAAGCACACCAACCAAGTGCGCATCGACAGCAACATAAATCAGCGAATGTCCCAACTCATGCATGGACTGCTGAATTTCCTCGGCTTCATGGGGGCAATTGACCGCCTCCATGTGCATAAAACGCTGGCTTCCCACACGGATAAGCTGTCCATTCATCATGACTTTGATGCCATAACCGACTTCATAGGCCGCCTCACTGATCATGGGCACAGCACACCCTCTGGCCTCCGCCTCGTGGAGAATGGCCCGTGCAATCGGGTGGGTTTGCCGTTGTTCCGCCGCGGCCGCATAGGCTAGCAGTTGCAGTTCATTGGTATCATGCCATGTGAATATGCGCCCAACATGAGGGACTTCCTGTGTGAGCGTTCCAGTCTTGTCAAAGACCACCGTATCCACTTGGCTCACCTGCTCCAACGCACGACCATCTTTGATGAGGATGCCTCTGTGCGCTGTTAGCTGTAAAAAATTCATGACACTGAGCGGCCCAACAATGTTCATGCTGCGTCCTGCACGAGAGACGGCAACAGCCAATGCGCTGCTCAGTCCAATGACGGGCAACGCGGCCAGCCCCAACAATAAATTAGGAACAGCAGAACGGTCTGCGATTGCTTTACCACGCAATTGACCTTTGGCCGTAAAGGACGAGGTATCTTCCAAAATTTGCCCGATTTGTGCAGCGGTGGTTTGCTCGCCAGTCTGCTCGACGCGGATAACAAGGCGACCTGCCAACACGACAGTCGCAGCATAGACAACATCCCCCATGCCTTTTTCTGCTGGCTGCGCTTCTCCTGTCAACATTTGTTGGTCAATGCTCGCAATGCCATCCTCAATGATGCCATCAACCGGAATCATCTGCCCTGCATCAAGCACAACAAGGTGTCCTGTCTCTAGTTGCTCAAAGGGGATTTCGACCTCGACACCCTCCTGTAAAATCCACACATGTTTGGGTTGCTGACCAAAGAGGTTGGTTAGCTGTTGGCTGGCGTTATATTTGCTGTGCGCCACCAGCTTTTTACTGTATGCGTGAATCCAGCCACCAAATGAGGCAACAACCAACAGGGGTAGATTCATAAAGATAAAACCAACAGCCGCCATGTTGACAAGACCATCAACCACCGTTGACGTAATGCCCTTTTCACGAAACTCCTTATAGGCATCTCGATACATGGGTCCTTGGAGATAGAGGACAATGGGCGCATGGATCCACAGCAGTGGCGGAAAGAAAAAGGCGCAGAGTGTCGTACTGACCAACATGAATGATGAGAGCAGAAAATATTGATTGGCAAACTTCTGCTCTTCGCTGAGTGCCACGGCATCGAGTGACATTTCTTGTAGATGGCGGCTTCGGATATCATGAAAGAGCGGATCAATGGTATCTGTTAAGAATTTTTGCATTTCTTGAAGTGGGAGGCGTATGCTGCCGGAGGACGCCCACACATCTTGGAGCTTTTGCCTCATGGATACCGATAGACGGTTGGACAAGATGCCTTGGGCTTCTGCTGGCGTTTCGATTGGGTTGTGTTCTGGTACGCAACCAAGGCTGTGCGTAGAAAGATGTTTAATGTGGTCTGTAT
>JBCCFC010001389.1:0-3205 GCA_039029935.1 Chloroflexota bacterium | reverse complement strand
GTTCAGCAATGTTATATTGGAACATTTGAGTCGTTGTAGGGAAATACTGATATAAAGTACATTCAGATAGAAATCTAAATGAATTTATGCCAATTCCTGTTTCCGCTCATATGTTTCCACGAACCGAGAGTTCAACTTTCAACTTTTCAACCTTTCAACCTTTCAACTCTTCAACCTTTCAACTTTTACAAGGAGAAATTCATGCACATTCCAACTGGTTTTATTCCAATTACAGTGGCGGCGGGAGGCTATGCCGTAATGGGTGCGGCAGCTTTGTATACGCTGCGTAAAATTAAAGAGGCAGAGGACCCACGCGCCAATATTCCCAAAGCCGCCCTTTTGACTGCTGCCTTTTTTGTGGCCTCGTTGATTCACATCCCTGTGCCACCGACCAGCGTCCATCTGATCCTCAACGGCTTACTGGGCGTGATTCTAGGCTATTACGCCTTCCCCGCCATATTGGTTGGACTCGTGTTCCAAGCCATCCTCTTTGGTCATGGCGGTGTAGACACATTTGGCGTCAATGCCGTGATTCTGGGACTACCTGCGCTATTAGCGCATCTGATATTTCAAGCGCGTCATCTTATGGGTGGAGGATCTAACCGCATTACGAGCAGTATATTTGGTTTCATTGCAGGCGCAAGTGCCATTGCGGTCAGCACACTGCTCTTCTTTGGCATCATGGTCTATAGCATTCCCGCCGATATGAACGCAGCAACAGAACAGGCCGCAATCACCGCACTATCGCTAGCACATATTCCGCTAATGTTGATTGAAGGGACACTCACGGCGATGTTAATCATCTACCTCATGCGTGTACAACCCCACCTATTGGGAGGTCTTCGTGAAGCTAGAGCTTGATGAATACGCCTATCTTGAATCGCCCATCCATCGCTGGGACCCACGCACCAAGTTGATTGGATTGGTTGTCCTAATCTTTGCCTTCTCTGCTGTACAAGACCTACGTCTTGTGCCTGCAATGTTGGCGATTACAGTGGTGGTCTTCGCCATTTCACATCTACCCATCAGCTATCTTGTGGATAGGCTCAAACTGCCGGGCATCTTTCTGTTGGCACTGGCAGCAATTTTACCGTTCACGGCTGGTTCCACCATCTTGTTCAGCCTTGGTCCAGTAGATATCCGTCAAGAAGGTATTCTTAGCATCCTGCTCATCGCCTCTCGCTTTGTCTGTATCATCACCGTCACGCTCGTTCTCTTTGGTACTGCCCCCTTTCTGACATCCATCAAAGCTATGCGCTCGCTTGGGCTTTCCGAAATCCTCACAGATATGATCCTGCTGACCTACCGCTATCTCTTTGAAATCGGTGACCAATTGGCAACCATGCGCAAGGCCATCCGTCTGCGTGGCTTCGACGGTCACCAACTCAGTCGGCGTAACCTCAACACCGTTGCCGCGCTCATCGGTAGTATGCTCATCCGCAGCTATGAACAGGCCGAGCAGGTCTATAAGGCGATGGTGTTGCGTGGGTATGGCTATGCACAAGCTGCACCAGACGAATTTGAGACACGGGCTTGGGATTATGTGTTGTGTGGCGTTGTGGTTGTGGTGGCGGTGGGACTGGCGGGTACACAGTTTTGGTTAAATTGGGTTTGAGTCCTCGAGGAACTATAACCATCGACTAACGCGTGGAGAGTGTGGGGGCATGGGGACCTCCGCCTCTCCACAAAACCAATAGAGGAGACTATGCGTAAAACGACACCAGCACTCAACATCACCAACCTCCAATTTGCCTACCCAGACTCGCCACCCGTTCTTACAGGACTTGACCTTACCCTCGACGATGGCGAACGCGTCGGCCTGATTGGTCCCAACGGTGCAGGCAAAACCACACTCTTCATGCTCATCTGTGGTGTGTTGAAACCTGTTGCGGGTGAGGTCCTGCTCTATGACAACTCTGTCAAACCGGGTAAATTCCATCCAGAGGTCGGGCTGGTCTTCCAGTATCCCAATGAGCAGCTCTTCTCGCCATCGGTACGTGATGACATTGCCTTTGGACCGCTCAATATGGGTCTGCCAACCAATGAAGTCGAGGAGCGGGTCAACACAGCTATGCAGCAAACAGGAATCGACGCACTGGCTGACCGTGCGCCCCACCACCTGTCTGGTGGGCAAAAGCGTATGGTTGCCATCGCAGGCATTCAGGCCATGCAACCCAAGTTGGTAATCTATGATGAACCAGGCGCAAACCTCGATATGCGATCAAGGCGGCGGCTCATCAACTACTTGCAGGCATCCGACGAAACCGTTTTTGTGGCCTCCCATGATTTAGAGCTGGTATTGGAAGTTTGCCCACGTGTGGTATTATTAGATGAGGGGCGTATTATCGCCGATGGGGATGCGAGGGAGATCATGGGCGATGTGGCCTTGATGGAGGCGCATGGGTTGGAGCGACCTCATTCGTTGATGCCGCATCATACGGGTGAAATTATTCAGACGAGTTGATTGTTTGGAGGGAATAGATAATTTACTTTTTTTGTCAATCTGCAAAATGCCTGCTATAATCCTGCTATATTTGGTCATTAACTCTTATATTTAAAAGGTATTTATTATGCATGAACTATACCAGACCATTGCGGCTGGAGATTTAAAAGCACACACAGCGGCTGTATTTGATATGGCAGAAAAAGGTCCTGTTGTTGTAATGAGCCGCTCAACACCAAAAGCGGTGATGGTTGCGGCAAACGAATGGAATGCAACCGCACGATTGATTAAAGATTTGCAAGAGCAACTTAAACGAGAACGTCGTTTACGCATCGCCAATCAACGGTATATAGAACGGTTAGCAGATCCATCACGAGGTATTAGCCAAGATGCCTTGGACCAGATGTTAGCAGATATGGGGTTGGAAGAATGATATTATGGTCATTGGAATATGATAGAGAGGTCGTACAATATTTAGTTAGTCTGCGCGAATCTGGGTCAGACATATGCAAAGCTATCAAATCATTACAACAAGGAATTCCTGACGATGCACGAAAAGTACAGGATGTCCCAGAGACTTGGGAATGGCCTGAAGCTCGTCATTGGGTAACGTTCAAAGTTGATAGAAATCGGAAATGGATTTACATTGCCGATGTGTCGGAAATGGGAGAAGAAACCATCTCATAATACCTATATTGAAAATAACCATACTACATACAGGGGGAAAACAACTATGAATGGCATCGAATATATTGCCAAAAT
>JBCCFC010001388.1:0-3210 GCA_039029935.1 Chloroflexota bacterium | reverse complement strand
TAGCCAGACCGAACTCAAAAAGAAAATTGCCGAAGCCACGAAGCAACTAGACCAATATGCCAATGATGCACGTATTCAGGCTGTGGCGAGTAAATTGCCTGTCAAGAAAGTGATGCTTGTGTATAATGGATGGGAATTGGTGCATCAAGATACTATCAATAGCTAATTTTCAACAACCTCGTTTGCGAATACAACCCGGCCTTCTCCAGTGTTTGCTTTGAAAAATGGTTGTAATACCAACACCCAGCCACAATCTGCCACCCATTGCGCTGGCATTCTCGCATCAAAAAGCGGATTGTGGCTGTCCCAACACCTTGGTAGCGAAATTCTTGATTGGTAAACATCCCGATGTCTGCCAGATTCGGACGGTATTTGCATTGAATCAATATACCAAAACCAGCACACGCACCCGCTTTATATGTGATGTAGACTTGGCCCTTTTCTACTGTCTCTTCGATTGGTTCAAAGAAATCACCAGATGACTGTCGAATCAGGTCAACCTCGCTGAGCTTGGCTACACGAAAAGAAAAGTCATCTGGGACATAAACCTCTGCACTTCTATCACGTTGTTGAAAAAAGTATGCCTGCATTTCAAAGCGTTGATGTTCATCCAAGGCGTGAGAGACAAAGAACTCATCGCAAGTCGGTGCAAAGGCGCGTTGCACTTTTTCCAACTTTTTGATGCGATGGAATACATGTTGGCCGTAGTGCTTGAATGTATCCAGCAGATGGAATTGTGTCACCAAACTACCATCGTGGATGGCAGTATATCCTGCATAGACACCGTTGATGGTGATGCGATAGTGATTCGACTCCACAACGTGACTCTCAAAAAAGGTATCCACAGGGCTTGTATAATTGCTCAGATGCTGGGTTAGGCTCTCATTCATTTCCGCGATATCGACTGATTCAAATTTAATTTTCATAATCACCGCTTTGTCCGTTAAGTTTTGATCACCAGTATCACAGGTTGATAGCCTGTGTCTTCGGTGCGGGTTAGCAAGCTATGGTACCGGTTCACTATTATGAATTATGTGACTGAGGACTACAACAGCACTCGCTCAAATGTCTCGCTCCACTGTTTCTGAAAATAGGATCGTTCATTCACAGTTACATTCAACGCTAAGTTCATGACAAAATGCGTTTCGTTCGAGGTCATCGACCCCATCGCCTCCGAAACCACGTGCAACCCCGGCCAGTTCATCTGATGACTCTGCACCGATGTAATCCATGCATCGGCGGGGTTGCGCTGCGACACGCCCATCTCGCCCTCACCATTGCCACGATTCATCTGCACACGATAGCGATCTTCCAGCACATCGTGGATGACACGCCAAGGGGCTGCGCCAGACCCAGTGGGTCGAATATCGCTCGGCGACGGTCGGTACTCAAAGGCTGGGTCATTGTCACCAGCCCACACAGGTAGCTTAATCCGTGATGGGTGGTCTGGTCCCCAGTGTAGTGTCAATCGGCCAGCTTGCGGTGTGGCCCAGACATTGGGAAAATCGGAGCCGTTGATGCTGATTTGGATTTGGTTGCCTGCGGTGAATCGCCATGCAGTCGCTTCCATGTGGAATTCCACCTGTGTAATTTCGCCTGGTATCAGCGGTTCTGGGTTATCCATGCCATTGCGTCGAGTGGCATTGAGAATCCCCTTTGTCACCAACACGCTCGTTCCATCAGGGCTGACTTCTAGCAGCCGCACGGCTACGGGCATGACGGCAACATCAGCACTGATATAGAGATGAAAGGTTGGATTGCCAAAGATGACAAGGTTATCTGTCAGTGGTGGGCTGGTGAAGTTGATGGCGTGAGCCGAGTCGGTACTCTGTTCACCGGGCAGCATGAAGGGAACACCTGCATCCCAGAGACCACCATTACGACAGGCAGCAGGTAGATAGCGCGCCGATGATGCGCCTGTCACTGAGTCTGCATTCTCTTGCATCTGTCCCTGTGCTAGATGATATATCTGCGGTGCGTCCTCTGTCAGCCTGTCGGCCATGCGCCATGCCCCTGCAATATGGAGCCGGTCCGTGATGGGTTCCTCATGCTCCTGTACATATACTTGCACAGCAGGTTCATCCATCACGCCATTGTCCATGCCTTTGAGCCAATGGTCCCACCAGCGTAGCAACTCAAAATGGATGTCAATGCGTGGACCACAATGGCTCTGATCGGGATAGCTGTGCGACCAAGGCCCCATAAGCAACTTTTTGGGCGCAGATAGCGCATCAAAGACACGCAGCGGCGGGTTAACATAGCCATCATGCCACCCACCAATCAGGAACGACGCCGCTTTGATATCATCGTAATGGCCCGCAATCGAGCCAACAGCCCAGTACGCATCCTCGACCTGATGCGCCAGCCACTTAAGCAGGTAGGGTTCGCTTTTCTCTAATCGCGCTTGCCATAATTCACTCCATTCACCACCGACAGCCTTACGCATAGGTGGCATAGCGTTCATCGCCACCATCGACAGGCCATAGGTAAGCATGTCGTAATAGCCACGCAGACAGCCGCCCTTGTAGTGGCAGTCATCGGTGTAACGGCGGTCCGTGAAGTAGGCGGGGGCGATGGCCTTGAGCGCGGGTGGTGCGAGGGCCGCGACCTGTAGCGTATTGAACCCGCTGTAGGAGGCCCCCAACATGCCGACATTGCCATTGCACCAAGATTGCGCCGCCAGCCATTCGATGGCATCCGCCCCATCCTGCGTTTCGTGCTCCGTGTACTCATCGGTGCTGTAGCCCTCAGAGTTGCCCGTGCCACGCACGTTGAGATTAACAAACGCATAGCCCCGCTCTGCAAAGTAGCGCGCCATTGCATTGGGCAACCCATCCATTCCTGTACGATAGGGGTCATACCAGACGATGGCCGGAAAGCGTTCATGCGGTGGTGCATTGGCGGGTTGGGCGATGGTTGCGCCCAAGATCACACCGCTACTGGTGGGGATGCGGTAGTGGTTACTCGATTGGATGTTGTATTGTGCTGCTGAAAAAATATTGCGTTTCATATTGAACTTATCACCTTACTAACTAACACTAATTATAATTTCAAAAATCATAAAATCGTAGACCGTCCTTGCAGGGCGGTGAGCTTACTAACCGCCCTGCAAGCAATGTTTTTGCATGGGCGCAGATCTCCACGGCCAAACTCAAGTCACCTGGTCTCAAGAGGCGAATATGGCCAGTTTTGAACGCTGCCGCAACAAGG
>JBCCFC010001387.1:0-3219 GCA_039029935.1 Chloroflexota bacterium | reverse complement strand
GTCCAGGCTGCCGAAGGCGCCGTCGATGGCCCACCATGACCCCCGGCGGCAGCTCCGCGCCGCAGGGTGACCTGGCCTCGGTGAGAAGTCAGGAGAATATCAAGTCTTTAGTATTCCAACGTTGATTTTATTTAAGGATGGGAAAGAGGTTGAACGCATTGTTGGCGCACAACCCAAAGCCAGGATTCTTCAAGCGATTGAACCACATCTCTAATTGCTAAAGAATAGTGTTGTGGATAGAGAGAACATTGATTGGTTTACTTAACCAGCGTTGTCTCTATCCACAACACTATTTTTGTTTTACGACTTTGCTCCCCGACGAGTTCTTGACGCCTTTTTCTTTGGCGGCGGTCTACGATTCATCACACTTAACTCAAATATGTATAGAATCCCTAAAATGAACAAATCGAGCACAATGGTGAAGACCAACGCGCTGGTCAACGCCTGTAGCGGTAGATAGAGCCACTCCACAATGGCATTAAATGGCGTCAGTGGTAGCCCCAGAATGATGTAGATGGTGATGGCGAAGCCAATATAGAGCAGCACCGGGAGGATGGGTTGACGGTCGCTGGCACTGGGCATCATTGCATTGGCAATGGCAAAGGTCAAGTAGGCCCACATGATGCCATCCGAATTGCCCAGACTATCCCAAAAGAGGCGTATGCCTTGCAGCCAACGCCCTACAGCCATCATCTCGGCCATTGTATAGGCGGAAAAGACTTGCTCACCGATGATGGCGATGGCGATAGAGCCAGCTAATAGGGGAGCCGCCCCCACGAGGCTGTCCAACCAGATACCACCACGCTGCACATTCACACTGCCCATGCCGATGTACTTGCCTTTTTTGCGCGGCCACACACGAAACTTACTTGTTTTCAGCCCCAGAAAACGTGCCATCAACCAATGGGCACTTTCATGCAAAAAGATACCCGGCAGCAGAATCAAAAAGAGGACGACGCCAGCCATGTCGGTGGAGCCTGTTATGTGTAGAATTACCTTCTGGACATAAAGGCTGATCTGACGGCTTAACCAAGCGAGCAGTAATAATGAAGAGAGTAGGGCTAGTAATAATGCAAAACTATTTGATATGGTAGACACTGTTGTGAGCTATTCAGAACGTTCCAAGTTATATGTCAACTTGGAGATGAGCCAGCAACCACTTTTGTTGACCAATTCCCAGCGGTCTCCCGCTGGCGAAATTTCACCGCCGATTTGCGTTGTCGCTTTGACAATGGCAATGTTGTCTTGGATATCGATCTGCACATTGAGTGGTTTCGCCGCTGTGGGTGCGCCGGGGAAAACAATATGGACATAGCGATGTCGGATGGCGTCTTTGTCAATCCATAGTTGATTGTCATCATCCTGTGGCGTATTTTTGGCGTCAACCACTTGGCTTTTCTCATCCCATAAATTCATCAATGGCACGATATCCTGTGCCACCATAAGCGCGCCTTCTGCGGTCAACACGGCGGTGATTGCATCCTCGTCATTGTCGGATGCGGCTTCTAAACCACAGGAGCCAGCATCTGGTGGAATTACCTCTGCTTCAGAGCCACTGTCTTCGCCTGACAAAAAATCGCACGCCGTCAAAAAAAGGCTGGATACAATGATGAGCGATAACAGAGTGACGAACAGTCTATTGGATTTTGGTTGTATTGTTATTTGTTGTAAGTTTGATTGTTGGACCATGTGTGGCTGTTACTCGGCACGTGTAAATAAGGTTTGAACAAAGTTCTCATGCATGGCAAGGGTATCATCAGTCGAGCCATATCGTGGTGAGGTTAGCTTAAATAACACAATGCCATCCGCTAAGTTCCGCTCTGCATTTGGAAACAGATAGAAGTAAAAGACAATGTGCTCATCCAACCCTGTCTCTTTCATCTTCTTGGCTTCCAACCACAATCCACGCACCTCACCACCATCATTTAACTCCGCACCACGAGAACCTAAATTATATTGCCAACCATCGGCATCATAGCAGATATCCGGTGGGTGAAACGGACGTGAACTGCGACCGCTAATCATACTCAACCAGATATATTGCCCCTGGTCATTTTGGTAAAGACGACGTATATATTGTTCTGGATCAAGCAGTAGCTCCACCTCTTGGTTTGTTTCTGGTGAATCCACGCCAACCCATGTCCCTAATTCTAATGGCACATTGTTGAGGTCATCATCTATATGAAAGCTGACATTGGCCCAAACATGCGTCTCGCGGTTTGTGCGCTGCCAAAAATCTAGATCACTGACAAACATAAGCGCGTCGTCCTCGGACGGTGGCTCCTGCATAAATTGTGGTCCATAGACCCCGATGACGCCAGCGATTAATAGAACGATAACAAGTAAATTTCGCATATAAGATGATGTCGATTGTTTTTGATTTGTTTCTGGTTTTGGTTGTGCGTTCTGAGTTGTGTTCTCTGATGCTAACTCTTCCACACTTGATATACGATCATTATTGCGAAAAAGGTCCGATTTGACATCGTTTTTTTTCAAATTTTCATTGGTTACGTTAGCAGAACTGACTGTTTTGGTTGTTGAAGAATGCTCTGTCCCAGATTGACTGGATGGTTGATTGGCTGGTTGACTAGACATAAGATACGCTATATGACCTCTGTTCGTAGATTTCCTAGCTGCAACATCCTGGTGAGCGGCCACATGAGCAACAGCACAAGGATGAAAAAGACTGGACCTGAATAATCATGATAGAAGATAAATGCAGCTTCTGCGCCGTATAAACGGGCAATAAATAACAAAGATGATACGCGTAAGATGTTACCAAGCACGGCAATCGGGATGGAGAGAAGAACCAATGCAACTCGGCTGAACAGTGACCCGTTGAATAAATAGGCAACAAGGAGCATGAGTGCAAAGAGTGCAATCAATGAGTTGACCCCACTACACTGTGCACCGATCACCAAATTTGCATTGGGCAGGGTGACAGCGTTGCCCACAATGGTGACATCTAGCCCTAAAAACTGGACAAGTCCACCCGAACATACGCCTGTAAACATAGCAAGCGGCAGCGTTGAACGTTCGATGAATGGCAGTGGAATCATCAAAAATAGATAAGCGATGGGAAAAATAAGCACCCGTATAATTGGATTCCCCCCAAATGTCCACACCAATCCCGCAACCAACAGGACCATTGCCATTGACGCGAGATAAAATGCTTTGTCGTCTAGAAAATAAAGAAAGAGCAGTAGACTGGCCGCAATC
>JBCCFC010001386.1:0-3219 GCA_039029935.1 Chloroflexota bacterium | reverse complement strand
TGGTTCTTTCTGGACCCTTGATATGGCTGAGATTTTCCTTTTTCTTCGCTCTCAACTTCTCTCTGGTCGTTGGCACATTTTCATGCTTAATCTCTCCCGACATTCTTTCCTCCTTCTCCAACAATCTCAGTCCCCTCTCCCCTCCTGATTTAACATACTTTGGGAATGCACCCAATGGGGAAAGCTCCTGCGGAAATTTCACTTTTGGGGGGCGGTCTTAATCGCCATTCCAGTGTTGTTGACGCTGGCGACAGGTGTGTTGTTGCAGATGAAGAAGGAGAGTGATTGGGTGCAGCCACCAACGCAGAAGGTGGGCAAGGCTATACCCGAGCTTGAATTTGCCAACATCCTGGCGGCGGCGCAAGGGGTTCCAGAAGTAGGGATTAACGAGTGGAGTGATATCAAGCTGTTGGATGTGCGTCCGAGTAAGGGTGTGACCAAGATTCGGGGCAACAACAATTGGGAGGTGCAGGTCGATCATGTCACGGGCGAAATCGCGCAGGTGGAGTTGCGCCGCTCAGATTTGATTGAGCAACTGCATGATGGCAGCTTTTTTGGTGACTGGGTGAAGTTGGGCATCTTTTTCCCAACGGGTATTGTGTTACTGTTGCTGTGGATTACAGGCGGCTACATGATTGTGCAGCCCTACTGGGTCAAATGGCGGCGATGGCAAACCCAGCGGGCAAAAGAGCGTGAGAAACTGGCACAACGTCGAGGCACAGGGGCATTGCAAGGTGCGCCTGGTGTGATGTCCAGTGGTTCAGATTAGATAGTTAGCGTTGTATTGGATGTTAAAAATCGGAGGAATAAACAATGAAACTGAATGAGTTACCAAGTATGTTGGTCGTGATGCTGGTCTTGCTATTGGCAAGCATGGTGATTTTGGGGTTGACGGTTGTAAGCGTCAATTTGATTGGATAAATACAAAAGGAGGACGATATGTCGAAAGATGTTGTTGAAGCAGTGGTCTATATTTCGGTCATCGGTGCGGGGATCGGTCTATTCTCGTATTTGTTTTTGACCCTAATGAGTATGGGGTAGAGGGGTCTGTGATGAATATTAATTGGAATAAATTTCAGCGCAAATTTCACTTTTGGGGGTCGCTGATTATCTTCATCCCCATTCTGGTGGTCATCGCCTCTGGGGTGTTGCTCCAGCTCAAAGGTGAGGCGCAGTGGCAGCCACCCAGTGCCAAGGGCGTCTTGGGGTCGGGTGCAGAGCCAACCCTGAACTTTGAAGAGATCCTGGCGGTTGCCATGACTGTGCCAGAGGCCAAAATTCAGGGGTGGGGCGATGTGGACCGCTTACAGGTGCGCATTGACAAGGGTGCAACCAAGGTTCGTTCGGAGAACCGCTGGGAAGTGCAGGTAGACAACCAGACAGGTGAAGTCTTGCATGTGGGCTATCGCTGGGTAGCGGTGATTGAAGAGCTACACGATGGATCGTGGTTCCACGAAAAATCGAAGATGTGGGTCTTCTTGCCAGCATCCATGATTCTACTGATGTTGTGGACATCGGGCGTCTATCTCTTCATTGCGCCCTATTGGTCGAAATGGCAACGAGCGCGGACGAAACGGCAGCGGCTTCAAGGGGCGATGTCGTGAGGAGATGGTGGGCCGGTGTTCGGTGTTCGGTAGCCCGTTTTACAAAACTACCGATTACCGACCCACCGATCCACCGACCTACTGACCCACTGACCTACTGGTCACGTTGGATTAGAACCCCCACGTTCCCGGATTCAACAACTGCTCATCGTCGATACGCAACTGACGCAGTTGTTGCAAATCCGATTCCGATAATTGTGTCTGTGTTGCCTGTAGATTCTCGTGTAGTTCGCCAATTGTGCGTACCCCCATCAATGCGGCATGAATTTGCGGATGATGTAGCGCAAAGGCAACGGCTGTCTGGGCAGCGGTGAGTGGGAGGTCAAGTTCGGAGACAAGTTGGCGATAGCTGCGCGAGTGTGTCCGTAATGGCTCCAGTTGATTTGGCAAATAATCGGCACGTGCAGTCAACGCACCTTTGAGCAGCACGGAGCGGACAATAACACCCACATTGTTCGCCTCGGCCAATGCAAATACCTGGTCTTCAAGACGCTGGTCAAAGACCGAGTAGGTGACTTGAACCGTGTCCAGCCAGTCATTTTGCAGCACCTCGGCGCAAATGTCTGGACCATAGAACGAGCCACCAACCCACTGTACTTTACCACTGCGCTTCACATCGGTGAAAACCGCATCAATGGTTTCCCACTGCGCCATTTCTGCATGGGTGACATTGTGTAGCTGCCAGATATCGATGGCCTCTGTCTGTAATGCCTGCAAACTTTGATCAATCTGTTCAAGGAGCAACTTCGCCAAAGCTGCTCCTTGCGGCATTGTCCCATCGGGCAATCGTGTCACCGCCTTAGTTGCCAGCACAACACGGTCACGACGATGGCGCAGTGCTTTGCCCAGAACCGATTCGCTTGTGCCATAAGCGCGGGCTGTGTCAATCAAGTTGATACCTGCATCAAGGGCTGCATGGACCAGCCGAATAGCGTCAGCTTCATCGGGTTTGCCATAGGCATCTGGCGTCTGAATACCATAATCCATGCCCAGTTCGACTGTGCCAAGAGCGAGTGGAGCAACCGCTAGATTGGTTCTCCCCAGTATTCGATGTTTCATCTATTCTGTAGCCGTTATATCCATAATAATCAGCTTCAATGCCTTCAAGACACCGAAGATATCAAAAATTTCATCAGTGATGGCTGAAAAGTCACGACTAATGGTGTATTGGTTGTCCTCAAGCACCATAAACCGCCAGTCATGACCAACAACATAGCAGCCATAGACAGGCATGTCTGCCTGATTGAGTACTTGACCCACAAGCATGGCAGCCAACGTCTGCCCAGCCGGGTCGCTGTTTGCGTCGATGGTTCGTTTATATTCGGTGAACGCAAACATCGAAATTTTTGGCACACGATAGCCTGTTGCGATAAGCCCCTCTGGCTCACCGCTTACACTAATTTTCCCGGTATCCAGCGGTATCACAGCACTAAGGCCAATCCACAGAATAAAATACCCATTGAATCGCGGAGAGAGCAATCTCTATTACACGCAGTAGGCCGAAAAAGTATGAAATAGGGTAAAAAAAATGCGGAGGCAGCAAGCGAGAAATCAGGAGTGGATTAGGGCATTCTCACACTGGCGAGAACGCCTAAATACGCCGGATTTCAGAGCC
>JBCCFC010001385.1:0-3230 GCA_039029935.1 Chloroflexota bacterium | reverse complement strand
GCGACTTCGGCAGCGGCTCGTCCTCGTCGAACCAGCGCACGATCGCCGCGTCATAGGCGGCGGTGTGGGCGAACGCGTCACGGGCGAGACGTCGACGAGTGGTCGCCGACAGGGTGCATGATATTGATTTTGCCAATCAGCACGCGCTGATTGGTTAGTATATAATAGTTTGCGATCGTGGGCGATACTCTCTGTAGTAGTCATTCACCCTCTCTGATCGCCTCTAACTTAAAGGCGGCTATAGTGGGTGAATGACTACACACGATACCTGTTGCAAAGTGGCAACCGTACTTTCCGGGGGACCAAAGTACGGACTACCCGCAATATATAGGTATCCAAGGCGATAAATATTGCGTACATACAAATCCGTATCCAGCAGTGGGATGCATAAGGCAGTTTGCTGGTATCAACCACTTTGCCGAATTGACTTATCGAGGGAAAAAGTCAATTCAAAGGAAACACAAACGTATAGAATATTATCAACGAGCCGGATAACATTAAGCACAAACTATCTATATGATGAGAGTTGTATAAATAGATTTGTTGAATACGAATACTGTGTTTTGATTCCTATTATAACGGAAAAATCGTCAATTTGATCTACATCAAATCTATATGAAATCTACACCAAGCCTATTCGTTTTTGTTTTTCATGTCTAAAAAATGGTGTAGTTCCATTAATAAAGACCAAGAATTAGCATTGAAACACGGTCCAAATTTGTGTTGTGTCAAAAGTGACATTGGACTTAAGTGGTTTTTGACATAAAAAAAACATTTTCGATGGTAGTTAATAAATTCGTCGTTGTTTAGTTTAATTTAGTCTGCATCATGCTTGTGAAATTCTATATCAGACCTATATTAAATCTACATCAAACCTCTAGATTACTCTTGTAGGCATTGTTTTTTGCCAAGAACCGTGCTACTATGTAAGTCAATTAACCTAAAACAGATGATGTACGTCACATTTATTACATACACTATGAAGGATGACTGATTTATGTCAATAGAAAACAGTTCAGACCCGAACCTGATCAAACCAATTCAGGCGGCATTGCGCAATTGGAACAAAGAAAATGCGGATTCATTTTTGAATCACCTGTATATTGTGCGTCAAACAGCCCGTGAACGAATGTATTCGTTACGCACTGCTGAAAAACAGATTATCACCGAACAACTAGGCATACTCAAAGACCGAGAACCGCAGTTAGCCGATACCCTCGAAAGCCGATTTATGGATAATGAAGTCGTTTCCAAAATTATGAATCGGTATAATATTGCTGAAAGCACGGTCTATAGCCATCAATCCAAAGGTATCCGTTCCTTGGCGACATTGATTGATCAGTATAATGAGGATGCTCGAACAAATTTAGACAAAAAACTAAAAAAACGCTTAGAGGCACCGACAACATCTACTCCCATTGGGCTAGAAGACCACATTCGGGACTTGCAAGAACTGTTGAAGACGTCAAGCGAACCCTGGATTATTGCCTTTGAAGGCATTGGTGGCATTGGCAAGACAACACTTGCACATCATCTTGCAAGTCGTATTATAGACGAAGGCCTGTTTGATGGGGTTGGTTGGGTGACAGCACGGCGTAATACGTTTAATCTGACAGGGCGCATTGATCCGTTGGAGACCACAGTGCAAGCCCAGCCTAACCATGCCTCCCAGTCAGGTGCCAATATCGAACCCAAAGCCCTCCTCAACCAACTCATCAGCCAACTGATTCCCGAATTGGCCGCAGAAAATGGTATCCCGTATGAAGAGCGATTGTCGCGACTGCAATTGCTGCTCAAAGAGGTTCCCCATCTGATTGTGATTGACAACCTCGAAACGGTTGACGATGTTGAGGTACTGCTCCCTGACCTAAAGCAACTGACCAATCCCACCAAAATTATCCTGACCTCACGCGAACGCTACTCAGGAAGAACGCCCCCCTATCTATACCCTGTCAATGAACTCAACGAAGCCCGTTCGATTGCGTTAATTCGCCAAGAAGCCAGCGCAACCAATTTACCTGTATTAGCCAGCGCGTCCAAGACAGAATTGCGCGATATATATACCATGACAGGTGGGAATCCTCTTGCCCTCCGTCTGGTGGTTGGTCAAGCACATATCCATCCACTCAAGGTCATTTTAGAGGATTTCAAACTCAAGTCAGGCAAAGCGGGTGGTGCAGTTGAGCAGCTATATGAATTTATCTATCGGAATGCTTGGGGGCAACTAGACGAGTTAGAACGAACCGTCCTGCTGAGTATGCCGCTCCTCCAACCTGCTGGCGATGATGTGGACCATATCATTGATATCAGCGGTTTGAACAGCGGCGAGGTGCGCAAGGGGCTGAATAAGCTAGTCCTTTTGAATTTGGTGGATGTCCTACATGAAGGCTTAAATGTCAGACGATATAGCATTCATGGGCTAACACGTTCATTTTTGTATGAGCTGATTCATTGGTAAGTTGAGTCTTCAAGACATCTTTGATAGGGGGATACGCTCGCGTTAACGCAATACATCATGGACAATGGACAATCTAACAATGAAGGTTCTGGCAGTAAACAGCCTGACAGTAAACAGCCTGACAGTAAACAGCCTGACAGTAAACAGCCTGACAGTAAACAGCCTGACAGTGAAGCATCCACGAATAACCACGTAGTTGATGACAACCCACATGACGATTCCCAGAATACAAGCAACACAAACAGCGAACGCGATCTATTTGAGCGACTCATTGGCCGTAGCGTTTCGATTGTACTTAAAAAAATCGATGCTGATCGCGATGTTCCGGCATCGGACAAAACCCGCCGTCAAGCACTAGAACCACTCCATCACGCGCTACACTCAATCACAAGCAAACTACCCAAAAAGTCACCTCTATGGACGGATGCCAGCGAACTTCTCTGCCGTTTATCTCCAAAGATGATCTTTGCTGGTGAGTTTGATAGTTGGTTGCCCGATTTGCAACAAGGCATTGAGTTAGCAATTCTGCTAGGTGACAGCAAGGTTGAATACACCCTTCAAGCAGAACTCGCCTTCATCTATAAATTCCAAGGTAATTTAGAAAAAGCGTCTATACTTTATCGATATATTCTTGATCAGGTTAAGCAAAATCATTTATCCAGCATACTCCAGAATGAGCGCATTTCTCAAGTTTTGCCGCAAGGGCTAACGCTTGCGCCATCGCCGTGCTTTCAAAATAGAGTTGAACGTAAGCAACAGGAACAGGCCGCCG
>JBCCFC010001384.1:0-3231 GCA_039029935.1 Chloroflexota bacterium | reverse complement strand
GATACAAATAATTCTACAAACATGCCTAATGACTCACTCGAAGAGTCACTTGAAGACTTACAAAAGGCGTTAAAGATTACGCGAGAACTCATTCAGGAGAAAGAAGAAAATGTGCCATCTTTTAACAACCTACTCGCTATGATATTGAGTGGTCAGCTAGATATCATAGTTTTTTTGGACTACATATCAACTATGCTAGGAGGGGATCAGGGAATAGATGGTCAATTAGATATCATGATTTCGGTTTGGATGATGCTCAAGATGAACAATAGCGACGCCAGTCATGAAATGGCGGATGATCTGTTGAAACTTATCATAAAAGAACTAACATATGCATTGGCTCGAGTTCTTGAACCAATCTTGCTGACAAATATCGGTTCACTCCATATCGAGCAAGGAGACTTTGAACAGGCCTTAAAATTCTTGAAGGAAGCAGAAATCAGCTTTGATGATGCGACACCAAAAAATAGTGAGTTTTTGAGGCTAATGTTAAATCCTTTGATACACACTGCCCAGGGGACTATTCAAAATAATCTTGGTCTGCTGGCGTATATTCAAGGAAACAATGAAGCCTCTATTGCCCATTATGAAAAATCCTTAGATTTGCTCTGGCACACAGCTGGCCATCCATATGCGGCGATGGACACACTTCTCAGTTTAGGTATTGCCGAAGATGAGTTGGAGAATTCCACACAGGCACTCCAGCACTACGAAGACGCGATCCATATTCTTGAAACAGTTCGCCAAATTGTCAACAGTGGGGCGCGAAATACTGGTCATGATAACATTGCTATGCTCGATTCGGTTGCATTACAAGACCCTTTGAATCGCCATGTCTTATTGTATAACCAAGCTATCTGTCACTATACAAATCAGGATCGTTTTGAGGAAGCATTTGAGATGGCAGAACGAAGTCGGGCGCGTCTTTTTCTCGATATGATTGCAACAAATACAGAGCATCTGCCAACAGAGACAGCCACCTTATTAAGAGAGCTACAAAATATTTTTAATCTCCTGCATGGCAACGAGATGGAACTGAAGCAGCTAGAAATCATAGGCAACCATGACTATGTGTATCGCCTCCAGAAATCCATTCTTGAGTCAGGACGGCAGACACTGGAAAATGACTATCGTCAGAAACTCGCCCAACTTCAAGAGATTAATCCAGAACTGGCAGAACTTGTTGCCAAGCCCATGTCTGACCTTGATTTTGCGCAAGAGGCAAAGAGTCGGATTGCTCATATACAGACAGAAATTCTGGATAACGAGACGACCTTGATTGAATATCAAGTATTAGAAGATCGACTCCTTGCATGGGTGATTGATCGTGACAATTTTACAACCGTTGAGCCTGAACTGCCTCGTACTGAACTCAATCGTCAAATCGAATTCTTGAGAAATCTAATCTCAGAGCGTGAAGCAAGTACCAAAGAGTTGGCAAATTTATACGAACACCTAATTGCCCCCCTCAAACCCTATATTCAGCATACTAATCTTATCATCGTGCCACACAACCAACTCCACTATCTGCCCTTTGCAGCCTTATGGGATGCTGACAATGAGCAATATCTGTTGGAACAATATACCATCAGCTATGCGCCCAGCGCAAGCACACTCAAGCATCTTATCGACAAACAGAATCCAAACGATGGACGATTTTTGGTCATGGGTGCGCCCGATTCGTCGCTCAAATATGCAGGGACAGAGATTAGTAACGTTTCAATGTTGATGGGTACGACACCCTTTACAGGGACAACGGCGTCAGAAAGCAAACTCCACACCATCGTCAAGGACTTTGATATTGTTCATCTTGCCGCCCATGGTACCTATAGTGAAACCAATCCACTCGCCTCACATATCCAATTGGCACCCGATGGCAATCCCGCAACAAGGAATCTAGCGACAACTACCTCGGATGGGCTATTGGAAGTGCGCGAAGTTTTTGGTCTCCCCCTCTCCGAAGCCAATCTTGTTGTATTATCTGCCTGTGAAACAGCTATCGGCGAGCGTGGGATGGGTGATGAGATTGTTGGGCTGACCCGTTCGTTTCTCTACGCAGGCACACCCGCTATTATCACCACGCTTTGGAACATCAGCGATGAGGCGTCAAGCGTGTTGATGACTGAGTTTTATCGCAATCTGATTGAGCATGAAATGAATACAGCAGAGGCATTACGGGCGGCACAGTTATCTGTGATGCAGGACGTGGACCATCCGCAGTGGGCGTCGCCCTACTATTGGGCGGCGTTTGGGTTGACGGGTGATTATCGCTAGAGATTGTTGGTTCCAATGCTTGTGCCTAAAGGCTATAGGATTCCTATAAGATTCCTCTATGGCTATTGACGTCAGAAGAACAACCATGCTACATTAGCGGCAAGTACAATGGGGCAAAGTTTTTTAAGACACAACTGAGGAAAGGTCATATCTTTCGTGAGACAGATGTGGCCTTTTTGGGTTTCAATTTCTCATTATTTTTGACATGATTCTTTTATAAAAAACAAAAAATATTAAAAATACTTTTTAATAAACATGCCGTACCTATGTAGAGATCGTATGGGCATACCTATTTTAATGAATACAGTTGCTACCAACTGCTCCATCATGCAGACAATCAGGAATAATAGTTATGAGCAAAAAGATATTCAATATAATAAAAATTAATTTGTCAATTTTTGTCCTAACAATCATGGGGATAAACTTTGTATCTATACCTGTACTCGCTCATGATCATTCTCAAGAAATAAATATTTTCAACCGCCAAAGTATAACAGAACCTCATGCTTATATAACCGAAACAATACAACCTTTATTAAATATCATCTTTGAGCCGTTGTCAGTGGAAAGTCCAGAGTTGGAAGCCTACCGTGAAGCGCTCATGCTGGATGCAGAAGGAGGTCGGTTACTAGAAGATGGGTACGTTGAAGATGCACGAGAGAAATGGAAAGCCGCGATTGATGCGTATGAGCGTGCAGATCATCAATTAAGTGTTAGCAAAGTTTATATGAAATTGGGGCATTCTGTAATGGTCAGGAAGAGGATGAACAATTTAGGTCAGAGGCGTCGAGCAAACTCATTGGGAGAAAGGCCAGGGGTAGGAAGGCCTTGATGGGGGCGGTCATTGTACTCAAGCAAAAATTGTTGCAAGAGCGCGTCCAACTCATGTTCATCAGACCAAGACTTATCCTTGAGCCACTCTTTGGTGGTGCGAACAAAGCGTTCGGCGACGCCATT
>JBCCFC010001383.1:0-3232 GCA_039029935.1 Chloroflexota bacterium | reverse complement strand
TTGCTTGTACTGCTTGGGGTATTTTATTTTGGTCCTTTGTTTGACTCGGGATGTTGTCTGAGTAATCATTTGGACCAATCTAGCAGACCTTAAACATCATTTAGGCGGCACAATCGCTTTCCAAATATATCGTCGATGCCTCAAGACGATACCACAAACATCCATACTCACATACTCGGTATACTCATCAAAAATACACTCTAACAGTGGCTGCACTTCATCAAATGATGGTACTTCCTCTGGAATATAGCCCCAGGCCAACCGAACGTAGAGTTGCTCCGCATCAAGAAACACTTCTGGCACGTCATAGCTCCACCAGCTATGCAGCGTAAGGTTGCCAATCGCAAGCCGATTGGTAATGGCAGGGCGCGCCCAATTGGGGTCATCGCCCAATCGCCAATTGAGCGGTTCTGGCAGAAGTTCTCGCCAGGGTGTGTCGGGGACACCATCAGGAACCAACATCAGTAGTGTTGCCCCCGGTCGTGCCACCCGTCGCGCATCTTCCATCCAATGGAAAGGACCTTTGCTACAAATCAATAAATCAAAAGAATCATCCTCTGCCGGGATGCGTGGTTCGCCATTGGCATCACGCGACGAATCATGGCAGATGAATGTGACATTGGTCAACCCTTGTGCCTCTGCATCGGCATTGGCGCGTTCAATCCAAGGCGCAGAAATGTCATAGCCCAACACCGAACGACAGTGGGGCGCGATACGGTTGCTTATCACGCCCTGCGCACAGGCAACGTCCAACACGTCTAAGTCTGGCGCAAGATGCTGATGGACAATTTCTGGATACGCATCATAGGCGTTGCCAGCACACAGTTGTGATTTCCACGGAAAGAAGTAGCCCTCTTGGTTTTTTGATAAACGAGCGTACCATTCTGCTGAATGTGGTTTGATCTGCATAATTTCTCCTGCTAAGTCATTTCATCTATGTCGTGTAAACCGAACCTACAGATATATGAAGGCATATAATCGCCTGTGACAGGTTAGCGGTATATGTTAGGGCTAATATGTTAGGTTTAAGATGAATCCACAGATATAAATAATTTGGTATTCTCGACCGTAAAGTGTTCTTCCGGCATCTCATGTATGCCCCAAACAAAAGAGTGTTTATTGTGCATTTCAATGGATATTTTATAGGATAGATTAAAATCAACATTGGGTTTCTAACCTTAACTCTTTTGCTTGACTTTTCTTACCATCATGAAGGATAATAATATCGCCGTTATGTATTCTTACTGAATTCGGTTGTCTCATATCATTTTGTTAAGTTTCCTAACTATATTATAAAGTTAAGAAAATCGGTGATTCAGGGAACTATTCCACCTGTTTATATAGTTTCCTCTATAGAATAAAAATTTTTTGTTAATTGACAATAAGCTAGACAGTTTTCGCAAAAATTTTCGTTTACAATTTCAGGACACAGACAATGACAACGCAGAGGCTAACACTACAGTTGTTTGGTCCTCCAAAGATTCAATATCAGACAGTTTCCTTAATCAACACACTGAGTACAAAAGCAACCGCACTGCTCATCTATTTAGCCGTCACGGGCCGAGTGCATACGCGAGATGAAATTGCGACAGTATTGTGGAGCGAGATGCCAAATACAAAGGCCCGCAACAATCTGCGCCGTGTCCTCCCTGATTTGCGGAAGCAGTTGCATGACTATTTCATCATCACACGCGATACAGTGGCATTTAATCAGGCCGCGCCCTATGATATGGATATTGACCTATTTTCTGCCTGTCTGGAGCCAATCACGTTATCGTCCGTCAACAATGGATCTAATGTTGGACTACTTGAACAGACGCCACAATCTATCATGTCACCCCACAAATTGACAGATGCACTACAATTATATCGTGGCAACTTTTTAGCAGGTTTTCAGGTCGCCAATGCGCCTGTCTTTGAGGAATGGGTCCGTAGCCAACAAACACACTGGCGTGGGTTCGCTATCACCGGATGGGAGTACCTACTCTACAACTCGATACAACAGGGGGATATACAGACCGGATTGGCCGCAAGCGGTCAGCTACTGGCACTGGAACCTTGGCATGAAGCGGCCCACCGTCACAAAATGCGTCTATTGGCCCAGAGTGGTCAGCGTGCAGCGGCTCTGTCACAATATGCAACCTGTTATGCAGCCCTTGCGGATGAGTTTGGGGCCGAACCCAGCCCAGAAACGGTTGCTCTATATGAACAGATCAAACGCGGACAGATTCAGCCTGTACAGATGCCGCCTATGCAGATGCAATCTGTACAGACTCCACAACCTATACAAACACCTCGCACCGCACAGCATCAACAACCGAACCTATGGCAAGAAAATCAGCACGCATTGCAACAACTTCCACCCAGTAAGCCCAATCCAAATCGACCCAACATCAGTGGTAAGAGCACACTGAATACCTCATCCCCTCATCTCCCCATCTCCCCCTCTCCCCCTCTCCCCATCTCCCCATCACCTTGCCAAACCGACTGGGGTGAAATCCCACGCGCCACCGACTTTTACGGTCGTGATGAGGAGCGTAGACAGCTTAAACAATGGATACTCGACGAGCGTTGTTCCTTGGTGACAATCGTGGGTGTGGGGGGAACGGGCAAGACTGCGTTGTCGGCAGCGATTGCGCGAGAGGTTGCGGCTATGACATCTGCTACGGTCAATCGTGTGTCAAATACGCTGGCTCATGACACAACCCAAGTAGGGTTTTCATATGTCATCTGGCGTTCACTCGTCAATGCACCCCCGTTAGCAACCTTGCTCCCCAAATGGTTGGCATTTTTGACATCAGCGCATGATGGGCAGGGGTTTCCGACTCATGCGTTGTCTATGCCAGATATACAGAGCAAAAGCATTGCCGAGCAAGCAACCTTACTATTGGAGATTTTCCGACAACACCGTTGCTTGCTGATTCTTGACAACATGGAAAGTATCTTACAGGCAGAAGGGGAGGCGGGCATTTTCCGTGCAGGGTATGAGGATTATGAACTGCTGCTCCAGCAGGTGGGTGAAACCACGCACCAAAGTTGCGTACTGGCAACCAGCCGCGAGCAGCCAGTCAAAGTGGCGCGTTTGGTGCGAGACTATCCTCACGTTCGTTCACTGTTTCTCAGCGGCTTGCCCGTTGCGTCAGGGGTTCAGGTGTTGGCACCATCTCTCTTGTACATGCGCATCATGTTCATCGTGCTGCTGTTTCTTCTCATGGTGCTTCGGCTTCTTCTC
>JBCCFC010001382.1:0-3239 GCA_039029935.1 Chloroflexota bacterium | reverse complement strand
TCAACCTGTGGGGGCGTCGTATCGGGCACGGTTGTAAAGCTGGATGTCCACGTTGTGCCAAGCGTATGTCCATTGGTATCGGCCAACGCGGCAGCAAGCTGAATCGTATAGGTTGTGCCAAAATCGAATGGCTCTGCGGACGTAAAAAAGACACTATTGCTAAATCCATCATACTCAAGCGTTCCGGTGATCGCCTCTGTCCCATTTTTGAGCAGTTGGAAGGTGTTACTGTTCAGCGTTGTTGTGTCAAGGGGGCTGCGGAACACAACCTGTATTCTGGACGTGGTCTCGATATCGGCACTCCCATCAACGGGCAAGACAGCGATAATCGCCAGATTGTTGACGATATCAACGGTTCTGGTCACGACGCTGGTGTTGAAGCCATCGGTTGCCATGAGTTGAACAAGGATATCGCTACCAGAAGCCAATGATGCCGTGTCTACCGTGAGCGATGTATTTGAGCTAAAGGGCATGAGCGTGGCCCAAGATGTGCCTTGGTCGCGGCTATAGCGAAGTCGATAGGACAAGGCATCCCCATCATCATCACTGCCTACCCATGAAATCGTCTCTGACCCCGATAGCTGTTGACCATTGCTTAACGTATCAAAGTCCAGGGTCGGTGTACTCGCACTACGCGCCCGCATCAACAGTGCGTCCTCACCACAACGAATCCGCAACGTTTGCGCGGTGTCATGCCAGTTAACGCTTGTACTAAAGAAGGGGACGTCCTCATTCATGAGCGGTGTCACATGGCTGTCTGATAACACGTTGTCAGCATTGTCAAGCAGTTCGACCACACACATGCCCGATACCGATGGCGGTGTCTCTGGTGTTGTATCCCGATACACACTGATGAGTTCGGCGGTATCAGTTATGGTCGCGGATTGGGTGAACACAAGACGAGAAAAGAGTAGTCCGGATACATTGAGATAGTCATCTGTAGCTGACATTGTGGGGTGGATTGCTGTGTTTACAGAAGATGCCAATACAAGCGGCGTAAAGCGATCCACCAACTCACCATAGTGGGCATTTAGCATCCATACGCTGTTTGTTGGTTGAGGATTGGTATGGACATCTATATGCATAATGGGGATGGGTGAAATCAAATTTTCTGTCATCGATTGATTCTTATTTTCTTCGACTTGATAACCTTCAATCTCGGCAGAATGATTCTCGTCATCGAAACCATACACATGCATAATATGATGCACAATGGTTGCGGCGTTAGCACTGCTGCCCGCAGCATGCAAAAGGATATTTTCATCCCACACAATGCTCTGCCCAGCAAGAGCATTTGGGGGTACTGTCACAATGATGAACGGTTCCTTTTTCTCAGGGTCCTCACCGCGTACAACTGTGATAATACACTCTTGCTCAGAGGTAAGCGATGCTCCGGCACAAATCACTTTACCGGGTACACTAGGAAAATCTGCATAGTCGATAGGTAATGGTCGAGACTCACGGGCAGTCGTCTTGACTACAGGCCATAGGTCATTGAGTAATTGTGATGTTTCTGCCAACAGACTATTACCAGCATCCTGCACACTCATGGGTACACCGCTAGCCCAGTCACCACCTTGGGCAAAATAATATTTAAATTCAAGCGTGGGCGATATCCCTAAGCTGGCGAGGGTGTATGTTTGTTGATAGGTGATTGGCACTGCATTTTGTTGCTGATGAGGAATGAGCGTCACATCATGAACCAGACTCTCCGGTGTCGGGTCTGTGGGCGTATACTCAAAGTTGATGGTGTTCTCTGCTGCATCAATCTCTATTGCAATGTAATGATCGGGGCGTTTGATTATTTCACGTTGCGTAAAGGTCGTGTTATTTACAGTCATCGTTACATCAACATCTAACGCGGTGACTTGATCATCCACCCACACATCGTCATGTTGTTGCCAGCGTCCGTATAGCCGCACTAATGTCTTTTTCAATGGTACTAATGTCGCATTTTTTGCTGTCTGAAACACGGCCACCTCTAGCCCATCACAGGTTGCGGAGGCAGGTACACACGTAGACCCTTGACCATAGTCAAAGTCGCTGTGTAGACTTAAGTCGGGCACTGTCCAAAAGTCCCACCCCTCATCCACATCCATTGATTGCCCCAACACACTTTTGATGCCCGTGTCACCGCCATGCACGGTTGCGTGGTAACGAATACCATCCTTGAGGTCCTGTGCTGGTTCAAAGCGAAACGTGTCTGGAGCAAGCTGGGTAAATGTGCCAGTGACAGGTTGCCACGTTTGGGTCTCATCCAGATAAGCAAGCGTAAACGCACTGCTGGTTAAGGAGCTAGGCTCATAGGCATCGGAGAATTGGACGGTTAAATCCAACCTGTCCTTATCAAAGGCACGATTCAACTCATTCTCGGTCGGTGTTTTTGCAATGACCTCAAAGTCTCCTTGTTTTGCTTTGAGTTCAACATAGTCAACCTTTAAACACCAGCAAAACGTATTAGTAGCATCGACATCAATGGTGATATTATTGATACCAGAAATTACCAGTGTTGGGGTGATCGGCAATGAATTGGTGCTAAAGGACTTGTCGGCCCCTTCTAATGTCCCCAAGAAGTGGTCGTTGAAATAGACATGATCGATTTCAGGTCCACCTGGGCAATTTTGAGGATCATCGTAGTCAACATCAAACGCGGAAACAATCAATAAGATTTCAAGCATCGTATCAGGGTCTTCGGTCATCGTCAGGGTATAGTGGTGATCTGTACAAATAAACCCAAGCGTACTAATTTCACGCCATTTGAGGTACTCGTCGTCCTCGGCGGCATGGGCAGCAGCGAGTGGATAAATATCAAAGGAGGTGTTGACAGCCGTTACTTTGCTGGCTGTTGCGGTATGCTGTTGGGCAGCAACCTGTGTTTTAAGCGTTTCACCAAAGACAGGCGTCTGGACGCCCACAAAAAAACTCATCACAACAATTGTTATGAGTATTCCCTGACTGTAACGATGCATCGTTGATGTTTTCCCTTTTGTTTTCTGTTTTGGATAGCACAGGGTGATAACCTGTGTTATGGTTCTTTGGGATTGTGTGAGGTTGACAATCGTAGGTCATCGCTAGTAGCGTGATATTCTTGATGTAGTCACGAGGACGCCGCGCCGTACGTCGAGGCCGTGCGCCGTCGACGCACCGCCCTGCTCCAGGAGGTGCGCGGCAACGTCTCCCTCGTGATCGCACCTTCGCAGTTCCTCGGGGATCGCGCCGTCGATTTCGGTCTCGACCCG
>JBCCFC010001381.1:0-3247 GCA_039029935.1 Chloroflexota bacterium | reverse complement strand
TCATAATCTACCGCTAGTTCGGCGGGAAGTCACGCCTTTGGACATCATGTAAGACCTAGCTTGCTAGGCTGGGTGGTTGAATTAGGAACCAAGTTTCCGATATGGCACTTTGTCCATATTTGTCTAAATCTTGGAGAACGGCAATTGGCATGGTCGCACGTTGGGTGCCCAGATGATGAGCCACAATCCTGCGCAAAAGGCGTGGGTAGGCTACCATGATCCGTACATTGTCCATCTGCCCTTTCCCTATCCGTGGCGCACCGAAGCCATGCGCGACCCACGCGGTTTCTTCCAGTCCAGCATGACGGACCTCCTCGAACAAGAGAAACTCGATCCCAAGACCGATCTTTGCGGCTTTATGTTAGAAACATTCCAAGGCTGGGGTGCGCTCTTTTACCCACCAGCATTTGTCCAAGAATTGATGGCCTTTGCCCGTGAGCATGGTCTGTTGGTCGCCTTTGATGAGATGCAGTCGGGCTTTGGACGCACCGGAAAATTGTTTGGCTATATGCATTATGACGTTGAGCCTGACCTGATCTGTTGTGGCAAGGGGGCGTCGTCTAGTGTCCCGCTCTCCTTTGTGCTGGGGCGTCAGTCCGTGATGGATTTGCCCGAAATCGGATCGATGAGTTCCACACATTCCGCCAACCCCTTGGCCTGTGCAGCCGGATTGGCGACGCTTGAGGCACTGCTTGACGACGGTCTGCTCGAAACATCGGCTATCGTAGGCCAACGATTTCAGGATGGGTTGCGGGCAATTCAGGCGCGCTTCCCGCGTCACATCTCTTATGTATTGGGACATGGCATGGTCGCTGCACTTCACTTTACAGACCCAGACACCCAAGCACCAGGATTGCTGTGCAGCCGCATCTGTGAAGAGGCACTGCGGCGCGGCTTGCTGCTTGTCCACACCGGGCGCGAGTCGATCAAGTTAGCACCACCGCTGGTGATTGAGCCAGCCGCGTTGGATGAAGGTGTTGCTGTGTTGGCAGAGGCCATTGAGACTATTATTTCTACTGACGGATGAGCCTCTGGAGAAGATAATTTGCGATGCGATGACACACCTTTTATAATATGGTGGGGCGGTACGATATTCGTGCTGCATTATGGCATTGTGGGATAATATATGAATTGGTCCGAATGGCAAATATACGCCAACAATGAAACAAACTGGGTTGATCACCACGAGCTAGGATTGCTCAAGACCGAGTATATGTATGACTATGTGTTGCGTTTATGGTTTGAAGAAGAATTGGATGTAACGATTTATGAATTAGATTTCAAGCCGCTATTTGTAGACAATAATCCAAGCGGTGTATTTGCACCTCTGAAAAATCAAAATCGTTTTTGTTTGGTTGAAGGGGATTATTCACCGGTTTGGCTCAATCCTGATACGGGGGCTTATGACGAAACAGCCATTGATATTGCACCTGAGTGTATACGTTTTTTCTGTGAAAAATATGGGCGTAATTTAAGACAATCAGAGTCTAGAGATGATTTCTGTAAAACATGTATCACATCACAAAGAGTATACGTTGTATGTTGAGCTATCAAATGACACCGCAGGGTTCTTTGACGTTTCACCCTATCTTGAGTTCGGTATTTTTACCCAGCTTAAAAAAAATTCATATTTGAAACAGGTCAAAATTAATTTTTGTGGCATATGTTGGCCCAATGGTCAAGACTTTAGCGCAGATACAATCGAATATGAGATGGCCGTCGTGCCTAACAAACAACCTCAACTCGAAAAGCCTTGTTCTGTCCGTGGAAAATACGCATACGTACCCACAAGCAGCGAAGCCTTTGCTAGACAGAAACAAGCTAAAATCGCATTAGAAGAGTAATCATCACCATACCATAACATGTTTCAACATGTTTACCATAATAGCCTACGGTTTCAACCGTAGACCCAACAAGGAGCAACCACACCAACCATGAACCGTCCTCAAAATCCGTATATCGCTGGCAATCCAATCAACGACCAAGACCGCTTTATTGGCCGTGCGGATGTCATGCGTGAGACGCTGCGCGTCCTGCGCAATCCCAACACCAACGCCATTGTGCTGCATGGACAGCGGCGCATCGGCAAGACCTCGATTCTGCTTCGGCTGGAGAAAGATTTGGCCGGAGAAGACTATGCACCCACCTACTTTGATTTGCAGGACAAGGCTGCCATGCCGCTGGGTGATGTCCTCTTTCAGTTGGCGCAGAGCATCGCAGCCGTCATCAACATGTCCTTGCCCGACCGTACGCAGTTTGACATTGATGGCGAGTTTTTCCGCAAACAGTTTTTGCCCGACGCTGCCGAACACGCCGCGCCACGCAGTTTGGTATTGCTCTTTGATGAATTTGATGTGCTGGATTTGCCCCAAGAAGGACAGGCGGGGTCTGCATTCTTCCCCTATTTGCGCGCATGGATGGCACAGGCGTTGGATGTCAAGTTTGTGTTTGTGTTGGGGCGTCGGCCAGAGGAGCTATCGACGGATACGCTGGCGACTTTTAAGGGGACGCAGAGTCGGCGTGTTTCGCTGGTCAATCAGGATGAAACCGTTGATATTATCCGCCTTTCTGAGAAAAACAACAGCCTTGTCTGGACAGAGGATGCGATCCAGCAAGTGTGGAACTGGACCGAAGGACACCCCTATTTTACACAGTTGCTCTGTAGTGAAATTTGGGAAGCGGCCTATGATGAGATGCCTACCGAGCCGCCGACGATTGCGCCAGATGATGTGGATGCCGTTGTTGACGACGCCATTGGACAAGGGCGCAATGCCTTTGAGTGGATTTGGGATGGGCTACCGCCTGCGGAACGTATTGTTATGGCGGCGATGGCTGAGGAGAAAGCTGACATCATCAGCCAACAGCAATTGATGGAGGTGCTGAACCGTAGTGGGATTCGCTTGATTTTGCGTGAACTTGAGCTTGCACCAGAGACGCTTGAAAAGTGGGATTTGTTGCGTAAAGTTTCAACAGAAGATAATGACAGTGTTCAGTATCGTTTTGCAATTCCATTATTAAAACAATGGGTACGTCAGAACAAACCGTTGCGCCGTGTCAAGGCAGAACTTGACTCGATTGAGCCGCTTGCGGTGAGTCTCTACCAAAGTGCAAAAGGCATCTATGGATTAGGCGACTTAGATGGAGCGATACAGTTATTAAACCGTGCATTGAGTGTCAACCCCAATCATATGCAATCACTTTTATTGCTAGGACGAGTGAAGCTAGGCCAAGGAAGCCCTAAAGAGGC
>JBCCFC010001380.1:0-3252 GCA_039029935.1 Chloroflexota bacterium | reverse complement strand
TTTTGATCGTGCGAATGTCAATAATCAAATACTCTTTAATTCCGATAGCAGCATAATCAAGTACTTTTGCCTCTAAATCGGATTGACGGGTTTCTTGTGATGTAATCTCTATGACAAAAAGAAACCATGGAGATTAATCGGTTATCGTTTAGAAGACAGCCCATTTTACACGAAACTTGAGCCTGATGATGAAGGAGGATTGAGTTTTGAAACTGTCAAACTGCGATTTTTAGCACATGGTCGGGAGAAAATTGAAGCCTTCAATATAGAAACAGGTGAGCGACTGCTCGTTTCTGAAGAAAAGCAAATGCTCATCAATCAACAGCAGTCTGCGCTGGCAACGGCAGAAACCAAGATCAATGAACAACAGTCTGCATTAGCAGAGGCAGAAGCTCGTATCCGAGAATTAGAAGCGCAACTACAGAGAAACCAATAAATACACATGTCATTAAAATATCATTTAATCACACTCGGCTGTCCAAAAAATCAAGTGGACAGCGACGGTATGGAGATGCTTCTCCGCAATGCCAATTATGCAGACACGCCAGAGCTCGATGACGCCGATGTCCTAATCGTCAATACCTGTGGCTTTTTGGAAGCGGCCAAGGAAGAGTCGATTGATGTCCTCAATGAGTTGGGCGAGGAGAAACGGCGCAACCAGATTTTGGTGGCGGCGGGCTGCCTTGCACAGCGCAATGGTGATGAGGTGTTGGCGCGCGTTCCCAAGGTCGATGGGCTGTTAGGGACCCGTCGCTGGATGGATGTACTGGAACTGGTCAATCAGATTCGAGGAGGCCGCAAAAGTCATCAGTCGAATGGCCGCAAGAACAAAAAAATGCCCCAACGCACCTTGCAACAATATAGCTTATTGGGCGATCCCGATGAGCGTTATCTCCAAGCTGTGCCACGCCCACCCGTGTTGAGTGGCAGTGCGTATCTAAAAATTTCCGATGGCTGTAATGCCCCCTGTGCTTTTTGCACAATTCCGAGCTTTAAAGGGAAATTGCGCAGTCGTCCGATGGATGCTGTGATCGATGAAGCCAATGCGTTGGTCAATGCAGGCGCAAAAGAGCTGGTGATTGTGGCCCAAGACACAACGGATTATGGGCGTGATCGCGGTGAAGCCAACAGCCTTGCGCAGCTACTCTCGGCCATCTGCAATCGCACCGATGACCGTTTGCAGTGGCTGCGGTTGATGTACGCTTACCCTGGACATGTCAGCGATGAGCTGATTGAGGTGATGGCACGTGAGGATAAAATTGTGCCGTATTTGGACATGCCGTTGCAACATGGTGATCCACGCACCCTGCGCCGGATGCGCCGTCCCAGCCGCCTAGAGATGGTGTATGATCACATGGAAAAGCTGCGCACTGCCATGCCCGACATTGCGCTACGAACTACATTTATTGTTGGTTTCCCCGGCGAAACTGATGAAGAGTTTGATGGCCTGCTCGATTTTGTCGAAGCGATTGAGTTTGACAAAGTGGGTGCATTTACCTTTAGCCCAGAGCCAACTACACCCTCTTTTGACATGGATGACCAGGTGGATGAAGAGGTCATGGAAGAGCGCTATGCACAGTTGATGGAAGTGCAGCAGCCAATCAGCCTCCGCAAAAATCAGGCACAGGTCGGCAAAATGCTTAATGTGTTGATCGAAGGCGAGGGGGAGATTGAAGGTAGTGGTGATCCGCTGATACTGGGGCGCAGCTATCGTGATGCGCCCGAAGTGGATGGGCTTGTGCTGATTCCTGGTATCTCTGGTGTGCCGTTGGGCGAGCTAATTGAAGTGCATATCAACGGGGCAATGGAGTATGATTTGGTTGGCGAGCCGTTGATTGCGGAGACCTTTAGTAGTCGTAGAGGATAGGTCCGCCGTCACTGCAAAGCGGATGCCATCTCATCAATCAACCCACAGTGAAAGGCGACAAATCGCTCATTGGCTTTTCGGCGCGTCAACCCCAAAAACGGGTCCTCAACCGCTGTGCGATGTCCAGAAAGCTCTTCGACAATCGCCAAGCCACAGAAGGGGACATAGCTCTCTGAGTAGCCCCCTTCATGCACCACGACCAAACGGCCACCACACAGTTCATTAGCAGCGTTCATCATCAACCGTGTCATCTCACGATAGGAGCCGCTGTGTAGTTGCATCCGCCCCAGTGGGTCAAAACCATTGGCGTCCAGACCAGAAGCGACAATGATGAGGTCGGGGTTGTAGGCGTGGAGTGTAGGAAGAACCAGCCGCTGCATGGCATAGAGATAGACTTCATGTCCAGAGCCAGGCAGTAATGGAATGTTGAGGTTGTAGCCTTCACCCTCGCCTGTACCGCGCTCACTGGCTGGACCGCTCCTTGGTGGAAAATTGTTTTCCTGATGCAGCGAAATCGTCAACACATCGGCACGGTCATAAAAAATCGTTTGGGTCCCATTGCCATGATGAACATCCCAATCAACCACAGCCACCTTCTCAATACCATGTGTGTGTTTAGCCGCTTCGATAGCAATGGCGATGTTGGCGAGTAGACAAAAGCCCATGCCACTATCCGGCAGACAGTGATGCCCCGGTGGCCGTCCCAATGAAAAGGCGTTTTTGTACTTGCGTGTAAAGACATCATCGACAGCCTGTTTTGCCAGCCCAGCGGATAGACAGGCAATTTCATAGCTGCCCTGTCCAAAGGGTGCATCAAAGCCAGCCAACCCACCTCCTGCATCGCTCATCCCTTTGAGTTTTTGAAGATAGTCATCCGTATGAACCCGCAACAGGTCATCCATTGTCGCTGGCTCCGCCGTGTGGACCGCCAACTGTGCCGTCAACCCAGAGACATCCATCAACGACTTGATGCGCCGCTTGCTCTCTGGCGATTCGGGGTGTCCATTACCTGCTTGGGGCTGAATCCAGTTGCCGACGGGTAGGACGGAGACGTACTCGCCAGTTGTGTGCCATAGGCAGTATTCATCAAAATATAGTGCTGTTTGTTGAGACATGATGCTCCTTTATCAAATATTTTCAGCCAATCTATTGGCCCATAGTTTTCCTAATCATATCATAAATATCTGCACCTATCGCAGAATAGACACCTCATATAAATACAAAAGGAAAACTTTCCTACTAACTAAGGAATGGCGATTAAATAACCTGCGCGTGTTTAGTGAGCACGCCCCGTGCGGATTTGATCCAAATGGGTAAGTTATTTAATCGCCATTCCTAAATCAATTGTCTACAAAGGACCTGCCTAATGGGCAGGTTTTTTGTTG
>JBCCFC010001379.1:0-3257 GCA_039029935.1 Chloroflexota bacterium | reverse complement strand
GAACGAGAAAATCCGGCAGAGATAGTCGGTTGCCAAGCGCTGTTTATCGTCAACCTAGAGCCGCGCAAAATGGCAGGGACTCTATCCGAGGGAATGCTCTTTGATATTGGCTATGCAGATAGGGTGACACCTATGTTGGCGATGCCAGAGCAGATGGTTGCTGATGGGGTGAGGGCAGGATAAGCGTTAGGGTACGATATGGATAAAAAGGAGATCAAAAAACATGAAACCAATCAAAGTGGGCATTGCTGGCCTAGGACGTAGCGGCTGGGGCATTCACGCCAACGCCTTTGGTCATTTACCAGAAATCTATGAAGTTGTCGCTGTGTGTGACCCAGACAAGACTCGGCAAGAAGAGGCCATCGATAAGTTTGACTGTCTGGCTTACAGCGACTATGCAGAACTGATTGCCGACAACGCCGTCGAATTGGTCGTCGTGGCGACACCAAGCCATCTTCATGCCAGTGATGCTGTGACCGCCATGCGCGCAGGCAAACATGTCATGGTCGAAAAGCCAATGGCGAGTGATTTGGCAGGGGTCGATGAGATGATCGCTGTTGCCAAAGAAACGGGGCAGATTCTGACCATCAACCAAAATCGACGCTATTCGGCTGACTTTGCCAAAGTACAAGAGGTGATTGCATCGGGCGTGTTGGGCGAGATTTTGGAAGTGCGTATCAACGTCGGTGGCTTTTCGCGCCGTTGGGATTGGCAGACACTGAAAGAGTTTGGCGGTGGTGCGCTCAACAACACAGGTGCCCACTTTGTAGATATGGGTTTACTGCTGCTGGATGACCCAGAGCCAACGGTCTTCTGTCATATGGTGGCGACACCGCTTTATGCTGGCGATGCCGACAGCCATGTCAAGGTCATCCTCAAACCTGCGCCGGGCAAAGGACCCCTCGTCGAAGTCAACATTACCCATGCTTGTGCCTATCCGCAGGACATATGGCTGGTGCTGGGCACACAGGGTTCCATGAAATGTAGCGGCAAAGAGGCACAGTGGAAATACTATGATCCAAATGAGGTGGAGCCGTTGGTACTGGATACCAAACCGACGCCTGACCGTAGCTATAACCGCGAGCTGCTACCGTGGATTGAGGAGCGTGCTGAGATTGTCAACGATGGCGCGGGGCATGTCCAAGACCTCTATCGTTCCGTCTTTGCGTCAATCCGTGATGGAGCGCCGTTGGTTGTGACACCTGAGAGTGTGCGTAACCAAATTGTTGTGATGGAAAAGTGTCGTTTGCAGAGCCCTGTCTAATTTTTAATTGAATAGGACAGCCAGTCAGCTTGTCAGCCAGTCAGCTTGTCAGCCAGTCAGCTTGTCAGCCAGTCAGCTTGTCAGCCAGTGTGCTGAAGTGCTGAAATACTGAGTAGCTGACAAGCTTTTTTGTGGTTGAGGGGGGAAGTATGGCGAAGCGTTCGATATTCAAACAAGGGAAAAAATATACCTTTCGAGATTACTTCGATCTGCCACATCCGGTCGAAGAAATTATTGCTGAGTTTGGCTATTCCTATTCGCTTACCTTACTGAATCTACCCACGACAGAGAACCATAATAGTCATTCAGTCCAACGCCTTCAGGAAAATTACTATAAGGTATTGCCAAAAATCACGCTCAATTCTGAAGCGGCCAAACGTGAATTTTTGATAGCACCCATTTTGTTCGAGATTGCAAAAGATACAAATGCTCGTATCAGCGTCGAATACCCCATTGAGATAGACGACAAGTTAGGTGGTTATTTGGATTACCTGATACGTGCGCAGAAATTCCCACCGATACCAGAAAGTCCACCAGACAAATCTCCAGAGCAGGTCGTTATCATTGAGGCGAAAAAAGGCGATATTGACAGAGGGTTTAACCAGCTTGCCGCTGAGTTGATCGCCTTGGACAAGTATGAACCTACGATTGAAGAGAACGGGATACCGATGCTGTATGGTGTGGTGACGATTGGTGAATTATGGATTTTTAGCCAATTGGATCGACGTACCAAGCATATTTCGCGTGATATGCATAACTATACAATCCCCAAAGATGTGGAAGAAATTTTTAAAATTCTTGTTGGCATCATTGAACAACCCAGCAAGCACTAGCAGACAAATTAAACCATAGAGAGGAGAAGTATATGAATTATAAAGGCTATGCCATCTGTAATGAACTTTTTGAGGGCTGGTCATTGGCAGATACAGCCGCATTTGTGGCAGAACTGGGCTATCAGGGCCTTGAGCTTGCCCCATTCACGCTCTGTAATTTGGTGACAGACCTATCAGCGGCAGAGCGTCAACAGATTCGACAAACCGTTGAAGGGGCAGGGCTTTCGGTTGTGGGGTTGCACTGGTTGCTTGCCAAAACAGAGGGTTTTCAACTCAACGATATGGACCCTGATGTCCGTGAGCGCACCGTACAGTATATGCTTGATTTAATTGATTTCTGTGCAGATGTGGGTGGTGAGGTGTTGATCTTTGGTTCCCCACAACAGCGAGACGTGCCAGAAGGTCGGTCGCGCGATGAGGCATGGCAGACATCGGCTGAACTGCTACACCGTTGTGGTGAACGCGCCCAAGCACAGGGTGTCATCTTTTGCTTGGAGCCATTGAGTACGCAGGAAACCAACTTTATCACCACCGTTGACGAGGCCGCGGCATTAGTGCGTGAGGTCAATCATCCGAGTTTACAGATGATGGTTGATGTCAAGGCCATGTCGCATACACCACGTCCCATCCCTGACCAAATTCGCTCTGTGCATCCGCTATTTCATCATGTGCATGTCAACGATCCCAACTTACGCGGACCTGGGATGGGAGAAATGGATTTTCGGCCCATTGTCCAGACCCTTGACGAGCTTGACTACGCGCGCTGGATTTCGGTGGAAGTGTTTGACTTTACACCGGGGGCAGAGGAGACTGCGCGGCAGAGTTTGACTTATTTGCAGGGGCTTGACATATAATAATACCTCGGCCAGTGATAAAATGCCCATTAGAAGAGGAGGTGTGGTTATGGCTGTTTTAGAGAAAATAATTCAAGAGAATATAACCGTAGAGGCTGCCCCAGAAGATTTACAGGTCGACGTCAGGAAAAGAACGGCGGCGACTCCGACGAAGGTCATCGGATCGCCGCCGTTCTTTTCCTGACGTCGACCGCTGCCTGCTACTTCCCCGGGCGGCGTGCGGCCTCGACCGATCCGGTGACCGCGCTGCGCGAAGAGTGAGTGTCGCTCCTGGCGACCGTTTCTGGCTGCCGCAGTGGCGACGTG
>JBCCFC010001378.1:0-3257 GCA_039029935.1 Chloroflexota bacterium | reverse complement strand
TACTCTATCAACAACATACAGATGAAACAGGCCAAAATTTTACCGAAGATGCCCTTGAACAGGTCTGGCAGCTAACCAATGGGCAACCTTGGCTTGTCAATGCACTTGGACTTGAGGTGACGGATAACATGAAAGAATTGCGTGACCGGACTTTGACCATCACAGAAGAGATGATCCAAACTGCCAAGGAAAACATTATCCGCCGTCGCGATACCCATTTGGACCAATTGACTGACAAGCTACGAGAACCCCGCGTCCAGCGCGTCATTGGCCCAATGCTTGAGGGACAAAAAGTAGATACGACTACGCTTGAAGATGATCTGCAATATCTGATTGATTTGGGGTTAGTTTCACGTGACAAGGGAGATGTTCCTGAAATCGCCAATCCTATCTATCGGGAGATTATTCCACGTCAGTTAATCGTCATCATGGAAGCCAATATCGCAAGCCAAATCAAAACTGCGCCGTATATTCTAACGGATGGTCATCTGGATATGCACAAACTTATGCATGATTTCCAGCAATTTTTCCGCGAAAATTCAGAAACTTGGCTGGAACGGTTCCACTATAAAGAGGCTGGACCACAGTTGCTCATGCAAGCCTATCTCCAGCGAGTGGTCAATGGCGGTGGCAGGATTTCACGCGAATATGGCTTGGGGCGAGGTCGTACCGATTTGTTGATCCATTGGCCTGTGGCTGGTACAACCCCACAGCGAGTTGTTCTTGAACTCAAAGTGTTTCGTGGCAAGAAAAAGACCACGTTAGATAAGCAGATCAATAAAGGTTTGCAGCAGACATGGCAGTATATGGACCGTTGCGGCACAGATAAAGGCCACCTGATTATTTTTGATCGTAACCCTGATAAATCGTGGAAAGAGAAAATTTTCAAGCGGGATGAATCCTATAACGGACAGCCTATTACGGTGTGGGGGATGTAACTTACCTACGCACGCTCTATCTCCACAGGCCGATTCCGCATCTGATAGCGCCCACGCACCGACAACACCTGCTCAATATACTGTTCCGGCACATCCACAAACGTGCGGTCTTCCTGAATGCGAATCGCCCCAATCGTGTCGCCAGGAATCTTGGCAAAGCGCGCAATTGTGCCAACCACATCACCAGGACGCACACCATCAGCCTTGCCTGCATCCATAGACAGGCGGACCATACCTTCTTCACGCGTTTTCTGAAAGTTCCGTTGACTCACTTTGCCTTTGCCGCGATCTCTCTGTTGATTTCTGTGCTGATCCCGACCCTGATTATCCCGACCGCGACCACCTCTATCACGGTCCCGACCACGACCGCGTTGTTGGCGATCACGCCGCTCAAATTCAACTTCGGTGACATGTGCAATGGGACGCCGTTTCTCTTCTGCCCGTGCAATTTTTAAGGCAGCAGCGGCGATATCGGCGGCATCAAATCCTTCCTCCATCAGTGCTGCCACTGTCTCACGCTCCTTCTTATAGCGTTGCCGACGTAACCACACCTTCATGCGATTAACCAATTTCTCATCACGATAGGCCAAAATTTCGTCCATTGAGGGTAGACTTGCATACGTAATTGGCTGTTTGGTGTATTCTTCAATACGACGCAGCCGCCACTGATCACGCGGGGTCATCAAGGTGATGGCAATTCCCGTTTTGCCTGCCCGTCCGGTGCGCCCGACACGATGAACATAAATTTCAGGATACTGTGGCAAATCATAGTTGAAGACATGCGAAATATGGTCGATATCCAGCCCACGTGCTGCAATATCTGTTGCTACTAGTACTTCAATCTTATTGTCTTGAAAGCGGTTCAACACTTGCTCCCTAGCCTCTTGACTCAAGTCACCGTTGAGGGCTTCGGCAGGAAAGCCGCGATTGGTCAATTCATTGGCAACATTGCCTGTATCAAGACGTGTCTTGACAAAAATTAGTGCACTGGTAATCTCCTCCATCTCAAACAGGCGTGTCAATGCGGCCAATTTATCTGACTCTTTGGCGATATAATAGCGTTGCTCAATCGTGTCTACCGTGCGTTGCTTGGTTTTAATGCTGACTGACTGTGGATCGTGCATATATTGCTCGGCCAAACGACGAATTTCTGGTGGCACAGTGGCAGAGAAAAGCGCGGTTTGGCGTTCATCAGGGACATTAGAAAGAATAGACTCAATATCCTCGATAAACCCTAGACTCAACATCTCATCGGCTTCATCCAGCACAAGGATTTTGATATGACTCAGGTCCAGTGCTTTCTGCCGAATCAAATCGAGCAGACGGCCAGGCGTCCCGACCACAACATCAACCCCCTTACGCAGCCGACGAATTTGTCGATCATAGGGTTGACCGCCATAGACAGGAAGAATCCGTAGCCCCGTGTGACGGCCATATTCAAACATCGACTGCGAGACCTGCATCGCCAATTCCCTTGTGGGTGCAAGCACCAATGATTGAACATGTTCTTTGTCCACCCCCGTAGTTGCAGCCAAGGCTTGCAAGATGGGCAGCGAAAAGGCGGCTGTCTTGCCTGTTCCCGTCTGTGCTTGCCCAATGATGTCATCACCATTCAGCAAATGTGGGATCACCTGTTCTTGAATCGGTGTTGGGGTGGTGTATCCTAACTCTGTGACCGCTTGTAGGAGTTGTGGATGGAGATTGAGCTGGGCAAAGGTGTGCTGTGTATCGTTAGAAATATCGGCGTCTCCTATGGTGTGCGCTATATCGGATGATGCAACAGGTGCATCTTCTGGAGTTGGAGATACGCCGTTGTCAATACTTAACGCAGGTTGTTCCGTTGATTTATTGATGGGTTGTTGGGGTATTTGATTCGACTTGTCTTCAACAAGTTGTATATTCATTCTAATTCCTATTTTAAAATCTTGTAAACCCCTCCCTAACCCTTCCTTGCTAGGGGAGGGAATTGTACCCTCTCTAGTAAGAGAACAGCTCATTCCCCTAACACGAGAACAGTCCTTCCCCCCTAGCAGGGGGAGGTTAGGAGGGAGGTAAGTGCGTTGGACAATAAAAATGCCTTACCCAAAAAGGAAAGGCATGTTTGAATGCAATCATCGAATGAAGCGCTGCGCCGTTTCTGTTTCGTTGGCATATCAAACGAGAGATATTTTATGAATCAATCAGCCTACCAACAGTTGTCCGACCACTTTCAGCGAATTGGCGATCTTAGGCACGTTCAAGCAATCACTGGCTGGGACGAAGCGGCCATGATGCCCCAGGGTGGAGGTGCGGCGCGAGGCGCTGCCTTAACGACGTTAC
>JBCCFC010001377.1:0-3264 GCA_039029935.1 Chloroflexota bacterium | reverse complement strand
TTAATAGTGTTTTGTTATCTACTATTAACTATTAACTATTAACTATTAACTTTTGACACCTGTAAATACAATTCCTTGCATAAAGTGTTTTTGGGTACTAAAGAAGAGAATCAACACGGGGAGCATGGTCAGCAATGATGCGGCCATGAGCAGATTCCAATCGTTGCTGGCCTCACCTTGGAAGAAACGCAGCCCCAATGCCAACGTGTAATTCTCTGCGGAGTGAATGTAGATTAGTGGGAGCAAGAACTCGTTCCACACGCCATTAAAGACAAAGATGACAATAATCAGAATTGCAGGTTTTGCCAAGGGCAGGATGATACGCCAATAGACGCCCCAACTGGAGCAGCCATCAATGCGTGCGGCCGCGTCCAGTTCACGCGAAATGGTCAGCAGATATTGCCGCACAAGGAATGTGAGCCAAGGTCCGCCAAAAAAGTCGGGTACAATCAGCGGTAGATACGAGTCAATCCAACCCAGCTCGCGAAATAGAATAAATTGTGGAATGAGCGTAATATGGGGGGGGAGCATCATGGTGGCAAGCATGAGGATAAACATGGTGTCACGCCCCCACCAACGCAGCCGTGAAAAGGCAAAGGCCACAAGGGTGATAGAGATCACCTTGCCGATGATTGCCATGCCCGTGATATAGGCGGTGTTGGCGGCATAGCGAAAGAAGGGAATCTTTGTTGTCGCTGCCACATAATTATCCCAGCGAATCTCTCTCGGAATCCATGTAGGTGGAAAGAGAAAGATTTCGCCCTGTGACTTAAGCGAGGTGGAGATTGTCCAAAAGAGCGGGATAAACATGAACACCAACCCCAGAAGCAGCAGGCTATGCACACCTAGATGATTGAACAACCGTCGTTGTTGCATGGTAAAGCGCGTCATTTGTTTCCGTTGCTCGATCTGTTGTCGCTTGCTATCAGAAAGCGTTGTTGTAGACATAGTTTGAAACTCCTTATCCTTATGCCTTCTGTTCTTCACCTTCATAATAGACCCAACGGTTAGAGGTAAACTGCATAATCAATGTCAAAATCAAAATGTAGATAAAGAGAATCCACGCCAGCGCGCTGGCATAACCCATCTTCCAATAATTAAAGGCGTTTTGATAAAGGTAGAGCAAGAAAAAAAGTGTTGAGTGGTTGGGGCCACCATTGGTCATGATAAACGCTTGGGTAAACACTTGCAGTGCGGCAATCAGTCCTGTCACCAACTGGAAAAATAGCACAGGTGTCATCATGGGAATGGTGACGTTCCAAAGTCGATCCCAGCCACGTGCGCCATCCACCTCAGCCGCTTCATACAGATCGGTAGGGATGCCCTGCAATCCGGCTAAGTAGATAATCGCCCCTGCACCGACGCCCCACAAGCTCATGACAATCAACGAACGCAATGCCCATTGTGGATCACCCAACCAGCTTGGCCCATCAATGCCCACGTAGGAGAGCATGGCGTTGAACAGCCCAAATTCACCCGAGAAGAGCCACCGCCACAGCAATGCTACCGCCACACCCGATAAGACTGATGGCAGATAAAAGGCCGTGCGATACCAACGTAGCCCTCTGATGTTGGCGTTGAGCAACAGGGCCAGTGCCATGCCAAAGACCAAATGGAGTGGCACACTGACAAAGGCGTAGACCGATGTTACGCGCAGGGCCTTCCACACCAGTTTATCATTAAACATGCGTGAGATATTTTCAAAGCCGACCCACTCTGGTGCTGTCACCAAATCCCATTCGGTAAAGGCAATAAAGAGTGAAGCGATCATGGGACCCGCTGTCCATAAAATAAAGCCCAATATCCAAGGTGAAGCAAAGAGCCAGCCTTCGGCGTTGCGCCAAAAGGTCATGCGGTTGAAGCGTTTGCGATTAGGCGGACTGAGCGGTGACGGTGATATGGTATCTGCTGTCGTTGTCACTGGTATCTCCTTCTCATAGAAAGCGTGTGTACTGAATAACTGTATGATACCATAAAGCAAAATCGTTGGCGAACTTTGTTTTTTGCCCAAAGGTCTGCTATCTTATCAACCGCAGTTTCACAGCCGCAATCCGCCCAATCTCATTCGATGACTTCGCTGCACCACCACAGCCCGCTGTCGCCACCATCACCTGTCCATCCACAATCTCCTTGATGACAGGCAAATCGCCGCCATGATGATAGGTGACAACACAGGGTCTGGATTGAATGGATTCGACACGTAGGCCATCAACGACGCTAAATAACTCTTGCTCGAGTGCTTCTGCCTCCAGCGCATCCCCTTCTGTGTGAAACCATGCTTGCAATTCTTCTGCACGTTGCGGGATGACAATCTCTTCCAGCCCACCACCCAATTTGATGTAACTATTGCCATCGGGATAGCGAATTGGTGGCAGCATGTAGATGCCCGTCAGATGTGGGCTAGACACACCGCCATATAAAATCAGCGTAGGCATATCCTTGAGCCGTTCCGCCTCGGCCTCGTCTAGTTGCGCCATGACAATCGTGCGTGGTGTGGGGATCAGCCCCAACTCTGCGCCTGTCAGAAATTCGGTCCATGACCCCGCTGCCACCAACACCTTCCGCGCTTGAATCAACTGACCGCCACCGGTTGTCATTGTCACCAAGTCCGCATGAGCATCCAGTTCCACCACTGTTTCGCGTATAACCGTTGCCCCCTGTTGTTCAGCAATGGTCACCTGCGCTGCGACCAATGAACGCGGGTTGATATAGCCCGATACGGTGGGTTCGTAGAGTACAGTTAAATCATCACGGAGGTTGAGTTCAGGGCGAACTGCACGAAAATCTGGTGCAGTATGGCGTTGATAGGATGTACCCAAATGCAGAGCAACTTCCTCTACACGTGCAATACTACTGTCTGCATCATCTAGCCCAGCCTGGACACCGCCACAGGGATGGTAGAAGCGAATGCCACTGGCTTTCTCAATCGCTGCATACTCGGCAATCGAACGGTACGCCCACAGGCCCCACTCAATCGATGGGTCGAGTAACCGCGTGATGCGTCCTTGGTCGTAGTGGCTGGCAAAAACACCATTGTGATTGCGCCAGTCACCCGCTGGTTCATCGGGGCCAATAAGGACAACACTGTCCGATGACTGGCTGAGATAGCGTGCTGCGGCTGATCCAATCAGCCCTTTGCCGATGACGGCATAGTCGTAGATCATAAAGGTCTCTCCAGTGATATAGTCTAAGTAAAACAGGGAGGTCAGGAAGGTTAGGAAGAGTATCAACTGACTCCTTCCTTGCCTTCCTGATCTTCCTGTT
>JBCCFC010001376.1:0-3266 GCA_039029935.1 Chloroflexota bacterium | reverse complement strand
CTTACCGACTACCGACCTACCGAATACCGATTAGGCTAATCCACAAAATAAATTACCCATTGAAACGCGGAGTTAGCAATCTCTATTGAGGGTTGTACATGAGAACGCCGGCATTAGGACCCAGAGGGTTCCCCTGCCTAACTCCGCGAGCATGTGGGTAATTTATTTTGTGGAACGGCCTTACTGTTTTGCATCGCCCACAATGGTCACAGAATCGTCTGTCCCAACGTGCCATGACAATGTATTCTTGGGCATTGTCGCAGGCTCCGCACCATAATCTTCTGGGTAGTCTTCGGGATAATGTTCGTTATACTTATCCTGATAGGTTGCCTGATGCTGTAATTGATACTCGGCGTGATATTCTGGCTGATGCTGTGGGTTATTCTGCACAAGCGACATCAGCGGTGACAGGCTGTATGAATGCGCAAGCTGTGATGCATGGTGGATGTTCATGTTGTCTTCGGCCATTTGCAACAGCAACGGTGCGCTGTTGACGGCGATGCTTGTGCCTTCGCTTTGGCTTGTGGCCCAACCCAGACGGAATTGGATATGGCTCAGGACTGACTGGGGATGTCCATTTTGATCATGGAAGGTGGTTTCACGGACAACGGCCCACATGGTCAGCGCATCACGGCGTAGGGTGTTGCCATCACGAGCAGGGAGAACAATGCCATATTGGTTATCGGCATAGTGAAAGGCCAAGTCATAGCTGCGAGCATTGTTGACGAGACGACGAATGGCAGCTTGGGCAGCAAGATCGGCATCCACAGGGCTGACTTGACGACCCAACGGTGGTGCAAAGCCAAAGAGTAGAACGCCAACGGGCATGTTAGATGACTGCGCACGTTCAATCTCTTCCTGCAGACGCAACTCGGCGACAGAGCGGGTGACGATGCCTGTTCCTTCCTCGCCTGCTTCTAACAAGGACTCTAGCTTGTCCAACTTTTCTAGCTGTGACCGTTCGCCTGTCCATTGTTGGCGATAGTAGATGGATGTGACGATGGTTGTACTCAATCCGACCAAGTAGAGAAGGTTGAGCATCACTGTCTCTGGTTGCCATAAGCCCAGAGATTGCTGTGATAGAATCCAACCAGAGACAACCAAAAAGCCACCAATTTGGTTATAGGGCTTGGGCAAGAGCAACGACTGCCCAATACCAACGGCGAGCAACCCGCAAAGGACAATGGCGATGGCGACTGGGTAATTGAGAACCAATGTTGTGCTGAGAACGGTGACGCTACTCAATAGTAGGAACAATACCCACGGCTGCGAATGCAGAAAACGGAACAATGGTTGACCTGTGGGCAGGTTGTCTGGGATGTTGTTGAGCGTATAGCTTGGGATACTTCCTGACCCATGCTGATAATTTGTTGACTGATATTGCGCTGTCTGAAGCATAATTTTTTCTCCATACAGGGGTAGACCCCTTAATTGATACCCATATTCAATGGGTTATCCTTGTTTTGTTCGTCATATTTGTTTCCCGATATCTGAGGTAAGACCTTCGGATGGCGACAATGTACACTGGAATCGCGAAGAATTTATCGTCACCTCCTGAAGGTCTGGTTACTCATATCGGATATCACTGGATTTGGGCGCGCACAGTCGATGACTGGTCAACGGTGGTGCTAGAGAGTATCATAGCGATTGTGTTGTCGTGCGTGCGTGTCCAGTATGAATTGTGTTGAAATCGGATGCTGAGATGAAGCGGTTCAAGAAAAGCGTTCTATCTGTAGTCCGGCGTTAGAACGCCTTCCTTGAACCTCCGGCCTAATGAATTTTCCGATCTGAGCTTTGGCTATTTGGGCTATCTTAAATATCCTCGCTCATTTAATATGATACAATGGGCTGGAGATGGATACGGGTTGAATTTATTTTTTTGTGATAATTTTTTGAGATATTTTTGTGAATATTTTGTATCTAGCCAAAGGGAGAAAACCATGAACTTTAACGAACTACGCTATCAAGACCCACGCACCCAAACTTATTTAGGTAGCCCCAGCATTGCCCGTCTGCCCAACGGTGACTTAATCGCTACCCACGATTACTTTGGACCCAAATGTCCGCGTAACCATGAAAACGAGGAGCATCTGACCAGCGTCTACTTATCGCATGATGATGGCGCGCAGTGGCAGAACATCAGCCATATTGCCAATGCGTATTGGAGCAGCCTCTTTGTTCATCGTGAAACGCTCTATCTGCTGGGCGTTTCGCAGCAATATGGTTCCATCGTGATTCGACGTAGTGATGATGGCGGCTATACGTGGACGCATCCCGCCGATGAACAGTCGGGGCTACTGTTTCGTGGCGGTCCCTATCGCCAAGCACCCAACTATCACTGTGCGCCTGTACCTGTGGTGGAACATAACGGGCGGCTGTATCGTGCCTTTGAAGATTGCACCCCCAATGTGTGGGGTTCTGGCTTTTGTGCCTTGGTGATTTCAGCAGCAGCCGACGCCGATTTGCTTAACAGTACCAGTTGGACGATGAGCAATAAGCTGGCCTATGACCCTGCATGGACACCAACATCATGGGGTGAAGTAGAGCGTCCTGGTTGGCTAGAAGGCAATATCGTGGTCACACCCAGCAGTGAGTTGTGGAATATTCTGCGGTTTAATTCAAAGCCAGCGGTCGAGAAAGCGGCCATTGTCAACGTATCGGCGGATGGTCGGCATCTCTCCTTTGACCCAAAGTGTGGCTTTATTGACTTTCTCGGTGGCATGAGTAAATTTACCATTCGGAGAGATGAGACAACAGGGCTATACCTCACCATCAGTAACAACAACACAGACCCTGCTAATGCGCGTCAACGCAATGTGCTTTCACTGCATCGTTCAAAAGATTTGCTGCAATGGGACCATGCAGCGACGTTGCTGGAGGATGATTCTGGCTTGTCACATCAAGTATCCATTGACACTGTTGGGTTTCAATATGTTGATTGGATATTTGACGGAACTGATATTCTCTACTTAGTGCGCACAGCCTATGATGGTGCGCATAACTACCATGACTCGAATAGAATTACATTTCATAAATGCAATGATTACCGTAAGTTACTCTAGTATAGGCTGGCGTAAATAAATATGCATAGCATTCTATGATGGAACCCAATACCATTCATCGAAGAGTACATATTGTCATCATTGCAATTCTAAATATAGTAGTTATAAGATTTGACGGTCACCTCGACCTCGTCGCCGCTCTCCAGTCCCAGCCGTCGTCCGGTTTCGGGGCTCATGAAGAGGGGATTGGTGTGCACGATCTCG
>JBCCFC010001375.1:0-3268 GCA_039029935.1 Chloroflexota bacterium | reverse complement strand
TGTCGCCCGATGCTCAGGTAGTCAACCTGAGATACTTTGTCTGTGTCGGGCTGTCGCCCGATGCTCAGGTAGCCAACCTGAGATACTTTGTCTGTGTCGGGCTGTCGCCCGATGCTCAGGTAGCCAACCTGAGATACTTTGTCTGTGTCGGGCTGTCGCCCGATGCTCAGGTAGCCAACCTGAGATATTTTTAGAGGTGTAGATAAGGACGCACATTATCAAATTTTTAATTATTGGTGCGGGGGCGATTGGCTGTTTGGTGGGTGGGTGGCTGGCTCAGGCAGCGCATGATGTCACCTTTGTGGGACGTCCCTATTTCACAGAAGTTGTCACAGAAAAAGGGCTGACCATCCATGATGAGCAGGGTACACAGACCCTTCACCCAATCAACGCGGTGAACACCATTGCAGAGGCATTCAATCCATCGGGCAACCCACCCAACCCGCATCTGCCGGAAACATTGCCGCAATACGACTTGGCAATCGTCACGGTCAAGAGCTATGACACAGCCGCAATTTTGCAGGACTTTGCAGCGGTGCAAGCACAGGGGTTGCGTCTGCCAGCCGTGCTGAGTCTCCAGAATGGTGTTGGCAATGAAGAGGCGTTTATCAAAGAATTGGGTAACGAGAAGGTGATTGCGGGTACGGTTGCCACACCTGTGTCCATCCGAGAGGCGGGGACCATTCAAGTCGAAAAACCAGACTATACCATCGGCCTCAGTGGGTATGATGCAGACGCTGTTGCCCAGTTGGATGACCTTGATAATCATCTACAGACCGCTGGCTTCACCATCAAACGCTATCCACAGCCAGAAGGGATGAAATGGACCAAGCTGCTCATGAACATGGTCGGCAATGCCAGCAGTGCAATTTTGGATGCGCCCCCAGCAGAGGTCTTTGTACATAATCACTTGGTTGATCTAGAAATTGAGGCTTGGCGAGAGGCATTGGCCGTGATGCGAGCGTCAAAAATTCGACCTGTCAACATTGGCAGCTATCCCTTTCGGATACTTGCGCCGTTGATTCGGTTGCTGCCCAAGCGTGTGCTGCGTCCGGTGTTACGGAAGCGGGTTGCGGGTGCGCGTGGTGGCAAAATGCCTAGTTTATATCTTGATTTGGATAAAGGTAAGCCTCACAATGAGGTGGGTTGGCTGAATGGTGCGGTTGTTGAGCAAGGTAGGTCAGTGGGTGTGGCAACACCTGCGAATCAACTGCTATATGAGACATTGATGGCTTTGGTCCAGAATCCGGAGAAGCGAAATGAATGGCAGCACAAGGTTGGCGATCTCCACCTCTAGTCCTCTTCAACCACCATCTCTTTGACAAAGTGTTTGGCATCTTCTCGATTCACTAAACGTGGGCTATGAATTCTGTATCTGGTTTTTGCACCGCGCAAGAGTTCATCGTGTTGACGCCAACCATAATCAACGGACGATGGTTCATTCAAACTTGCCTTCAAGGTATTGAGATCATGATACCGTGTCCGAATATCGTCGCGTTGCTTGCCCACACGACAATCGCGCAGTTTCTCAAGCTGTGTCATCAACTTTTGTAGCGGTAGACCACTGGCCGTGACTTTCGCCACATGTTTGCGCGCCATCCGTTTGGCTGGGTTGGCGACATATTTGGCAACCAACCGATGGTGATGTTGGACCGTAATTTCTCCGTGCAGAGAACAGACAGCAAGGAATAGTGCGAGGTTGGTCTGATACCACTGTTCCTTTTTGGATTGCTGTGCCTGTAAAAACGCATCCATGAGATTTGGGGTGTCCATGCAGTGCTGGAGAATACACTGTTCTTCAGGAACCATATAGGGAATTTTATCGGCCAATATCGCTGCATAAAACGGCTCATCGGCAAAGCAAAGCCCTAAGAGAAGGTCAATCACATTCACGCCTGCAAAATCGCCCGCATTGATGCCGCGATAGACCTGAACGCCAACGCGGTATGACTTATAATACGGGCGGATGGAATAAAAGAATGTCTCAGTATCTAGCCCATCAAACAATGCATGGTTGGTCTTGAGTACATCTTCTAAGGCTTGCTGGGCTGTCTGCAATAAATCTGCGGTGATTGGGTGTGATATGCCCAACGGTAGTAGCTGCAACAGCGCATCAGCGGCGCGCTTATAGGCAAAGATGGATTGGGTATTTTGCTGAATAAAAAACATTTCATCGGGCAATGTCGTAAAGCGTTTACAAACGCCATTCACCGCTTTATTGTGTGTGGTGATGTGGGCACTGGCGAGGCGTGGCGTCATCCCCACAATGCGACTCAATTGGATGGCAAGCGTTGATGCATCCCTAAATGCTTGGGTGGATTCGGCAAGTTCTAACACCTCATGACGGCGGCAAGCAGCCATGTAAAAGCCAACGTTGCCTAAGAGATCAAATGCTGTGTCCAATGGTTGGTCGGTGAAATCCTCATCCAATATTGATTGGATGAACGCATGTCCTTCGTCCCGCAACTGATTCTTTTTCTGTATACCCACCCCTTCGACATTGGCCTTATCTTCTTGCGCAAAATAGCACTGTTCGAGATCAGTATTTAATGCTGCAAACTCAGTCCGAATCCAATGGTCAAAGGCTTGAAGTTTGTCTGACATTGAACGGCTACCTCTGTTTACCCAACATCAGCACCAATGGCAATGATGAGTAACAACGCCACTGAACCAAATACCGCAAATTCGATGAGGACACGTCTTGTCAATCTATCCTGTAACCCTTGCTGGGCAATGCCCACCAATAGATAAAAAATGAGTAATAACAGCAGTCCCCCTGTCAGCCCAGGCAACCGCCAGTAGTTCAATGCCCACGTGGTTTGACCAAGCAGCAGACCGATGATGGCCCCATAGTTCAGTACGGTCATAACCCCACGCGGTGTACTGCGTAAAATTTCAGCAGCGAGCAAAAAGGCGACCAAGGCAATTAAGCTGGCGGAAAAAAGGCTGCGGGTGCGCGTTTGATAGACTAAGAGGAAGAGCAACAGTGCGGCACTATAGGCCAGCGTATTGAGGACAAGACGGGCGCGTCGAAATCCAGATTGCCCTTGCTCGACCGTTGCGTAGAGGCAAAAAAGGGTGAGGGAAAATAGACCACCGCTAAAGGCAATGATCAGGACTTGATAAATCCGATCTGGTCCTCGAGGCCGGTCTCGACCGGGGCGATGAAGTCGGCCAGCGAGCGGTGCGGCTTGTTCGCGTCGCTCTTCTCCGCCTGCTGGCGCAGCATCGGGAAGCGTGTGAGCTGGGTCGAGCGCGACTCGTCGCC
>JBCCFC010001374.1:0-3273 GCA_039029935.1 Chloroflexota bacterium | reverse complement strand
GTTGCCAGCTAAACATTGTTAACAATGCATAGAGGATTGGTGGGACAAAAAGTAATGCAAGGTCTAGTCGATTCATGATACCCAATGCACCAAGCAGCGAGAGTAAACAAAGTTTGCTGTTTGAAAGTTTGCCTTTGAAGAAGATGCTAAAATATAGAATCAATAGAAAGTAGGTTAGCGGGTTTTCTAACCCAGATGTTGTATAGTCAATAAATGATTTTGAAAGGCTTAGAACCGTCAACCCAATCAGTGCAACTGTAACGGAACTGGCAATTCTCGTGGCGAATATAAACAAACCTGCAACGACAAGCAGAACCGACGTGATAATAACCGTATAAAATGTTTCATGTGTAAAAAAGTAAGGAACACTCAATAACAACATCCACAATGGATGAGTATAGCTTTGAACACGTTCCCCAACATTATAAACAAGGCCATACCCATTGACCCAGTTATCAATGGTGCGGAGTGTTATATAAGCGTCGTCAGACATCCATGCATGACGTAATATGATAGCGGTGATAAATGCAATAGCAATAATTATAACGGCGTGAGATTGGATTCTCTCTTGTTCAACGGTTGTTTGCATGGTTTATGTTCACGTCTGCCCCATCATGAATGATTTTTTTATTCAAAAAGCGATTTAACTGCCTATCGTTGCGGCTGTAAATATTAGCATTGTCTCTATTCTTTGTCAATTTCATATTTTTGGGAATGAACATGCCCGCAGATTGCCAATCTTCGATGCGGGATTTTCAATTATGTAGGACATAAAAAAAGCAGGAACACAGATTGCCAATCTGTGTTCCTGCTTTTTTGTGGCTCAAAGATGGTGGGGGCGTATTCTGTAAAATCGCATTACTGTTGAATCATCGGCAAATAGAGCGTACTACCATTCTGAATCTGCATGACCACAGGGGCAGCCTCTAACCCATCGTCATCGACGGCGTGAATGTGAATCGTGTAGGTGCCGCGCTCGGTGAAGCCACCATAGCTGACCGCATAGCGGTTATTGCCAACGTGTTGCAAGAGGACCGCCTGCTCTGGCTCTTGCACCAGTTGTTGGCTGTTGGGTCGAGATGGGCGTGGCGCAACATAAGAGGGTGGATAGATCACGGCCCACACATCACGCACACGGAAATTGTCACGCACTTCGGCCTCAATCACACGGGTGAAGTCGTTGCCCGCCTGCTTCAAGGCACGTGCGCTGCCTTCCGGCTCCTCGGCATTGGCAATATAGGGCGGCCAGGCATCGCTGAATGATCCCGCCGAGCCAAAGCCGCGTTGTGCCGCAATCACAAAGTCACCCATTTCGTTGACCACAGCATCGCCATCGGCATCGAGCCAAGGTTCCTGCAAATCGTTGAGCATAAAGACCTGCTCCTTGGCATACCAGAAGCTGCTAAAGAGGTCATAGCCTTGGCGGATGTAGCTGATAAAGTGATCCGAGAAGTAGGCCCCATGTCGTGAGGCATAGGCATCGTTGGCGACATTGGTGGAGCTAATGATGACGCGTCCAGGACCAGAAATGGTGTCCGGTCCGTCGATAAAGCTGCCGGCGTGACAAGCTTCGATGATCACATTAATCTGTGTACCAGGGACAGCGGCCTGCAATTCATCGAGCCAGCCATCAAGCATGGCGGGTGTCAGACGGTCGCCACGTGTGTCATCGACAAAGAAGAGGTCGCGGTCGCCATGATCGATGGTGTAGATGGTCAGGGCGCGGTCGGCACTTACGCGTTGACGTGCCCAATCGGTAATCGCCAGCCGCACATTCTCCAGCGTAGCAGGTGCATCATACCCGGTCAAGGCTGAATCCGTTGCCAAATAGTAGATGTCCTCTTTAACATAACCGTTGGCAAGCAATGCCTCGTAAAAGGCTGCTGTGCTGTTGTGGATATTTTGCTGAAGATTGTCCTCGCCAAGAAGCCGCCCCGCCAGAATAATGGCAACTCCGGTCTGTGCATCATTAGGAATGGTACGGACATTAACGCGATAGGCATGATCCGCACCACCTACAGCCGTGTCATAGTTGGTCAGGCGAATATAGATTAGACCTGTATTGGGTGACTGAAACTCCATGCGTACACCGGGGGCAAACGTTTCATTCCACAGCGCAGAGGGCAACGTGTCACAGTTGGTGTGAACACTCATATCGACATCTGCATCTGATTCTCCAGGAATTTCGACTTCGATACGATAGCGTGTGCCTGCTGTGCCATTAAACGCCACCCAATCCTCGTCGCCCGCGGCGTGGAAAGTGTGCTCTTGTGGGATGCCCGTGTTGTCGATGACGCGCGCTTGATAGCAGCCATCGTCATTCTCATAGATATCGCTGCCCCAAGGGACAGATGGTGTCGGTGTCGGCAGTGGTGATTGGAAAGGGGCTTGGGAGGGGCCATTGGGACCAAAGCTGTTTGACTCAGAGATAGTTGCTGAGATGTTGGCAGAACTGTTGTTGTAGTTTGCGGCAATGCTGATGATGACGATGACAGCAAAACACAGTGTAAGTATTAAACGAACAATTTGATTCTTCGGTTGATGTTGCATTTTTTGCCTTCCTTAAATAGTTGTTGAATGATTTTGATTATGATTTGGTAAGGTTTTTTTCTAGGCTTTTGTGGTTAAAGAACGCCACCGAATGCAATTCGGTGTCTATTGCAGGAAGTATGCTAAATCATACTGTGACACACCGAATGCACTAAATACAACCTGTTTTAACAGGTTTTCTATAATAGCATGGGATTTCGGGATCCCTCTGGACCCGATGATGCTTATTGTGCAATACTACACGACATGAACTGGAACAAGATAGATTTCTAGCTGTTTGTCTTCATGGGTGACAGAAAATCGTTCTCCATTTGTCTTTGACAGTGAATTTGACGCCAGCTTTTCGTCAAAAATAATCAGGTAGCCTGTATCTAATCCTGTCGCACGAAGGTAGCTGGCTAATTGTGTCTTTGCCGATTCAAAATGAGTTGGCCCATACCAGACTTTGGTCTCTACAATAAAGCGTTTTCCCTTGAAAAAGGCAAGAATATCCATCTCGCCAGCATCAGACATAGATTCAATGGTGACGGACCCCTGAATACTGTTGAGCGATGCTGTCAAAAAGCTCAGTAATAAATATTGCCCACTCAGTTCGAGAGGTCGTCCTGTTTTGGCACTCTTGAGCAAACGAACGCCATGCTCCATCATAAATGCTTTGAAACTATCGAGTAATCCTGCAAAATCTAAAATTCCATCCACCAAATAGCGGTAACGTATTGTGCC
>JBCCFC010001373.1:0-3275 GCA_039029935.1 Chloroflexota bacterium | reverse complement strand
GGAATGGAGTCCACGCGATGTCTGTACGTGGCACGACTGCGCGGGTGACTCTTGCCATGAAAATCACACAACAAGATATACGTCCGGTTCGGGGAGGGGCGGTTGGAAAAGCGGGTCATGCCGCTCGCTGGCCGTCTACTCTACTCAGTGGGTCGGTAATCGGTGAATCGGTGGTGACGGATACTGAGTACTGATCTACCGACCTACCGATTACTGACCTACTACCTATTTTACAAGCCGCCGGAATGGTTCCTTCTTGAGGTCGGCGTCAAGCAAATCATCCAGATTACCCGCATCTAGCCCTGCTTTAATCACCTTCAATGCCCCGGTTGCCGCCCTACCCGTCTGCACAATATCTTCATCACTATGCGCCAATGTCGCCTTAAAACTCATATAGCAGTGGACACCCCGCCGTGCCATTTCTTGGATAAAGAGTGTGGAGACTTTGCGTGGATCGATGTCATCAGGTGTCTCCAAGGTGAGCGTGGGGTTGGCATAGACGCCTGTACATGCCCCCTGCATACCTGCATCAGCAATCGCCTGATTGAGGGTGGCACGTAGCTGCTCACCAATGGCCTCAAATCGTGTCTGCGCTTGGCGTCGCTTGAGTTCGCGGATGGTGGTCAGCGAGGCAATCAGCCCCACATTGTCGCTCCAATAGGAACTGGAGATAAACATACGCTTGGCTGGCTCCATCACCGCCTGTGACCCCACGACGGCCCCCATGGGGTAGCCGTTGGACATACACTTTGCCAACACGGTCATGTCTGGTGTCACCCCTAGATACCCCTGCACACCACCAATCGACATGCGCCAACCACATGACACTTCGTCAAAAATGAGAATAACATCATGCTCTGCGGCCAATGCCTGGACGCCTTCCAAATAACCAGTCGGCGGTAGCTCTGTGCGCATTGGTTCCATCATGATGGCCGCAACTTTGCCCTGATACATCTTCAATAGATCAGCGAGCATATCCAAATCGCCATACACAAATGGAATCACACTCCCCGCCAGCCCAGAGGGGACACCAATGGGTTCGATGCCTGCAAAGGGGAATTCGCCGCTATTGGGATCAACGCCAAAGTTGGCTGCTTGATACCAATCGGCCCACCCATGATAGCCACAGATGAGGATGATGTCACGCCCACTTGTGCCGCGCGCAATCCTTGCGGCGACTGCACACGCTTCCCCACCACCCTTGGTGTAGCGGACCATCTCCGAGCTAGGAATCGTTTGGTTTAACTCTTCGGCCAGTTCAAGCTCTAGCGGGCTGTTGAGTGTGTAAAGACTGCCCCGCCGAATCTGCTCGACCACAGCATCATCAACCACATCATCGGCATGACCCAGAATAATTGCGCCCACCGCGTTCACCCAGTCGATGTACTCATTCTCATCGACATCGACAAAGCGTGACCCCTTGGCGCGTTGCGCATAGATGGGGCTGACGCCATTGGCAAACTGGTCAGCACGACGGCTGATGAGTTGTGTCCAGCCAGGGATGACCTCGCCCGCCTGTTGATAGAGCCCTAATGAGCGAGCGATACTTGGGATTGGATTTGTTGTGATTTGTGTCATGTTAACCTCATGCTATTTGTACTTTATCATTGAGTCTCTACTATATCTTCTTCAGTCGATCTCATGTCCTGAGTGGATCCTTGATCAGACTGTAAGCGTATCTCATCCATAATGTCGCCCGCGTTGAAATCGTCGTCCACAGTCTTACTCTCCTCATCAGGACCGAGCATTGATTGAGCGATTCTGTCTGCAAACAAAGCTCTAGAGTTGGCGTCGAAGCGACCTGTGCGTGCCTTAACACTAGTAACAATTCTCTGCCACTGGTCCAAAGTGCGAACCGGCTCAATTTCTGCTATTTCTGCTGGGGTTCTGCCAAGATTTCGTTTCTCAACCTCTGTTTTTTCTCTCGCCTCCGCCACGTATAGACCCTTTGGAAGCGTCCCTAGCATCATGCCCTTAAGGAACAATGGGGTTTCCTCGTCATCCGTCTTCAACATAAATTCTCCGCTCATCCCAAATCCATGTCGTGCCTTTTCTCCATAAACAATAATGACGCGATCAGCATTCTTTACAAATTGTGGTTTCGCATAACCCCCGAGATACTCGTAGCCGGAGACTATTGGCATGACCCACGTACTGCCGCGATGTCCACGGGCATCAACTTCAGCAGATCTATTCGTATTAATACGAGGACCGGGCGCAGGGTCGAAAGCAACTACATGAGTTTTAACGTTTTTAAAATTATGTTGAATCCAATTCGCAAAATCTGTTGCAGTTGCCCCTCCCCGACTAAACCCTTTGATTAGGACCGTTACAGTCTGCCCATTGCATCGGTGTATAAGGTTTTTCATGATCCTCTTGGCATGAGCCAAATTCTTATCTGTGTTATTCGCTCCATCATCCCTAGTACCCCAAAAAGCCAACGGTCCTGCGTATTCATAAATATGCTTTATTATGTTCTCCCCATTTTCGTCTGTTTTCCTTCTCTGATAAATAAAGGCACCCTCAGTGCCTATATTATTCCCTATTTTCTTCTGTTGCGCTGCTTCCAGAGCTTCACTATGCATTGTTTGGATGTTCTCTTCCATGTGCGTTTCCCACATTTGCTGGTTAGAACCTGCGAAATTAAATTTGATAATGATATCCGACGTTTGTCTATCTTCCTCTTGCCTCGGGTCTCTATCTTCCTTTTGCGTCGGGTCACGTTGAATGTACCTCTTGCCAACTGCTTGCAGAGAAGAAGTCTGCCGCGAAATCGTGATTGGCTCATAGACAAACCCCATTCCGCCCGACACCATAGACCGATGGATGTGCTCTTTTTGCAGTGATGCATTTTGATGGAGAACTCTAGCAATCGAGGGAGATTTCATCGGTTCATGGGGCATCTTGGTTGATTCATTGGCCGTTGTGTGCGCCATTTGGGATGTAGATTGCCCCGATGTAGACTGCCCCGATGTAGACTGCCAATTTGGTCTTGGAATGGCAATCGGTTCATAGATAGCCCGTAAAATTGTCCCATCCTTTTGTGTTTGTTGATTGTCAACCGAATCATTGTTTTGGTGTAGACGTTGACTGTTTTGCGACATATCAGCGAGAGGCACAGAGATCATTGTCTCGTCGCTATGCACCCCATCATCACCAAATGCATGTGATACAAGCGATGGTTCTCTCGCGGTACGCCTCTGTGACGTTTGCTCTTGCGAGTTACGATTTTTGCTAGGTCTGGCATGGATTGTCATAGTTTACCTTATTATATG
>JBCCFC010001372.1:0-3277 GCA_039029935.1 Chloroflexota bacterium | reverse complement strand
CTAAACACATCCTTATATACATCTCTTAGGTTTTCTGGGTCCACTTTATCCAGCACTGTCCGCATGTATGTGTCACTCGGGATATGTTATATTCCATATATTCTTTCCAGATTCTCAGGCTTCTTGCGTCTTTCATCAAACGCCCGCAATGATGGGTCTTTCAGTGAGAACATCGCAAATGCTGACATGAACATATTTGCCAATGTTATTCCTGCTTTTCCCATTCTATGATCAACTATTCCTTTAAATCCATTGCATACCACTTCAAACATCCCACTCGCTGATAACTTTTTTCGACTTTTCTTACTTTTCTTGTTTTTTAGCTTTTTCATTGGATTCTCCTCTTTTCTCTGACTCTCACCTTGAATGTCAATTGTACCTTTTGTCTTTCTTCTATATTTGCACAGCTTTCTGTGCCTCTTCTTACTCTAATTCCTCGCTCACCTTCTCTCCAAATTTTCTTCTTATTCTTTCAGCCTCTCTTCCTCAGAATGTGCTATTTGAAACCCTCTATGTTTACAATAAAAAATCAGAACTCTTGCTCTATTCGCGAAACTTTTTCCTCTCTACCTCTGGTTGCGGGAATTGCTGCCACATCGCCAGAACCGCAATCAGTCCGTTTGTCGAAATCAGCCAAACAACGTGCAGCCGTGTATGGGGAACCCATTCGGGATTAAAGATGTGAGTCGGGCTGAAATCGGCCAAAATGGGGATGACACCATAAATAAACGTTGCCAATGTAATTAGCCATTTAGATACTATCTTCATACATTTGTTTCCTTTCTGATGATTCGTTTATATTGATTTGTTCATATTAAATACAGACACGGCACGTGTCGTGTCTGTGTCCAGTATAAACCACCCCAATCCAATTGTCAATGGTCATATTGGTACACTGAGTCAATGGCACACACATTGTCAGCTCCTGCTTTTTCTGATAAAATGCTGTGCGTCAAACAGATGTGTAATCAGTTGAGAAGCTGAATAAACAGCTATAGAAAAATAGGGAATATTGGGTGTCAAACAAAGTCAGTGTCGTTCTGTTCGATCTAGGCGGCGTCCTCGTGGAGTTGGGGGGCGTCCAAACCATGCTCGGTTGGTTGGACAGGTCGATGACATTAGACCAACTGAATGAAACATGGCTCCTATCGCCCGTTGTGAGTGCCTTTGAAGCGGGGCGTATGATGCCTGATGAGTTTGCTCGCCAGATTGTGGAAGAAATGTCGCTGCGTGTCAGCCCTGAAACATTTCTGCACGAGTTTACATATTGGCCGCAGGGATTGTTTCCGGGGGTGATTGATGTCATTGAGCGCATCCCATCAACGTATACCACAGCAATTTTGTCCAATACCAATGCATTGCATTGGCCGCGCTTGATGGATGAAATGGGGTTAGCCAATCGCTTTGATCATTACTTTGCATCCCACTTGGTGGGCATGATCAAACCAGACCAAGACATTTTTGAGCATATTGTTGCCACGCTTGCGTGTGAGCCAGAAGCCATCCTCTTTATGGATGATAATTGGCTCAATGTTAAAGCGGCGAGAGAATTTGGCCTTCAAGCCGAAGTAACCAAAGGGATTGAGGGGGCAACACAAGTTTTGATTGCGTATGGGGTATTAACAGCATGAACAATGAGCAAAAGAGCGAACATCCCGACCCCGTAACCTGGTCTGGCTTTTTGCAAGAAGCACAGGCATTTGTCGTCAATAATGGGTAATCTTGGCGATTTCATTTCGCCATGTCAATCTATGAGAGAGCCGTTCTGTGATCAGATGGTCACTGCTGTCGGTCACTGTTGTCGGTCATCCTTTCGTCCACATTCATCAAATATGAAGAAAATATTCACATTTTCTTCACAATCGTATGGGATAGTGAATGTGGCAAAGGGGACGAGCAGCGGGCTAATCCCCGGAATCGAATCATAGGAAATTGACATGACACAAGAAATCGTTCCGCAAAAAATAGGACCATCGAAAACCGTATCTCACTTTATGAAACCACAGACTGCACAGCACCCATCGCCCATGACCGAACAGACGTTGGACATGCTCGCCATTTCTAGCCACCTACCACAGGTTGGCTCGTTGACACAGGAGAGTCATGATATAGATACATGCATCCACAATCTATTTGAATCACAGGTTGGACGTACACCTGATGCCATTGCCATCTATTTCGAGGACACCCATCTCACCTATCTTCAACTAAACGAGTATGCCAACCAACTCGCTCATTATCTTCGAGCTGTAGACCCCGACATTGGCCCCAGCACGTTTGTCGGCATCCATCTGGACCGTTCACTGGGCATGTTGGCGTCTATTCTCGCAGTCCTAAAAATCGGTGCGGCCTACCTACCGTTAGACCCCGCATTGCCACCTGCGCGTCTCGACTATATTCTGAGCAATACACAACCGAGCGTACTCCTATCACACACGGATTACGCTGACCAGCTATCCGCACAAACGCTCGCTGGATTTACACACCAGATTGTGTGCATGGATCAGCTAGATACGCATTTACACGGGTATGCCACCCTCAATCCAGCCAGTATGGTTTCACCCGATGAACTGGCCTATATTCTCTATACCTCTGGTTCGACAGGCAACCCCAAAGGTGTCGAGATTTCGCATAAGACCGTCATCAACTTCCTGAACTCCATGCAAATCCGCCCCGGCATCACTGACAAGGATGTCATGTTGGCGCTGACCACCCTCTCCTTTGATATCGCCGTACTCGAACTCTTTCTGCCACTGACCGTTGGTGCATCGTTGGTCTTGGCCCCGACTGCTGCTGCACGCGATGCCGAGCAACTACAGGCACTGATAGCTGGAGAAAACACAGGGGTTGCTGTTACCATCATGCAGGCAACACCAGCGACATGGCGTATGTTATTGGCGATGGGTTGGCGGGGGCAAACTGGGCTAACCATGCTTTGTGGTGGCGAGGCCATGCCTGTTGCATTGGCAGAGCAGTTGCAGACCTGTGGTGATGTGCTTTGGAATTTGTATGGACCGACCGAGACGACGATTTGGTCTACGATCTACCGCGTCTATCCACCCGAAGCCGCCCTTGCGTTACCCTCTGAGCTATTTAATAGCCATACTGTCCCCATCGGTTATCCCATCGCCAATACACAGATTTATGTTGTGGATGACACCTTGCAGCCTGTTCCCAACGGCACAGAAGGCGAACTCCTCATTGGTGGTGCTGGTCTGGCACGAGGCTATCACAAGCGTCCAGATATCACAGCCGAACGCTTTATTGACAACCCCTT
>JBCCFC010001371.1:0-3280 GCA_039029935.1 Chloroflexota bacterium | reverse complement strand
GGATATCTATTATTTAATAATAATCATTTTTTAAAGAAAAACTAAGTGAACCCAAAAAATTTCTTAAAAACGATATACTACAACAGATTAAGGATTGGGAATGGATTTTAGCCTTCTTACGCGGGAAAAATCCGTTCCGCACCCAAATCCGCTGTAGTATTTTCAATGGTCTATATCTAATTACTTTTTTGGGATTCAATTAAATCATAATCGTCTATCAGAGCAACATAAAAAATGGAGGGGTAAATGATTAAGAGAGGAATTCGACTCTGTTTGGTTCTAGCATTGCTGCTATCAACAATGGGTACACACGCTCATGCGGAGGTAAACGCAATCAACACACAACAGGAAGAGGCTGAACAATCGGGCGTACTGCCACATGGCACGGTCGACACACGCCGCCCAAACATCATCAAGATTGACAGTTTGGGTCGCTTGGTCCAAAAAGAGGCCATTGGTCTGCTCAAAGCAGAGTATAGCTATGAGCAAGAGATGCTGTCACACATCACCTATGGGACAGGACTCAATGCACGGGTGACACAGTATGACTACAATGCCGATGAGTTGCCGTTCAAGTTGGTCGATGCGCTTGATAACGAAACGGTCTTTACCTATAACGCTGACAAACAGGTGACAACGCAGCAGCGACCTGATGGCGAAACGGTCACATACATCTACGAAAATGGGGTCATGACGGGCATTATTCCACCGGGTAAACCTGCGCACCTATTCTCATACAACAACAATGGACAACTGGAAAGCTACACGGCTCCCTATGTCCCCGGTGGCGAAAATAATGTCACAAGATACCACTATGACAATCACTCTATCCTCAAACGCATTATCTATCCAAGTGGTGCAGAGGTGTCCTTCCAATATGTGGATGGTCAATTTAGCAAGATGGTTGCCAAACGAAGCGATGGTCAGAGTTATGAGTATCGCTACAACTACAGCCCGGCAGACCCCGAAATCCTCATCAAAATTGATGGACCGGGGGAAACATCTGTCATCCAAGATGTGAAGTCGGCAAGAATACGGGGGAAAAATGTTTCGCAGTTAACCGGGCTGACATGGGTGGGTGAAGTCATCGGCAAGGTGGAATTTGACTACAATCGTGATAACGTCGTCGAGCAACAAAGTGTTGTCAACCAAACCCCTGTCGATTTTAAATACAACACCGAGGGCTACTTAACCAAGGCTGGCGAGTTGGACCTGGACTATGAAGACTTGCGTTCAGAGTTGTTGGCAGAGACGACGCTGGAAGAGATTGTCAACGAGTGGTCGTATAATGAGTTTGGTGAAGTGACAGAGCATGTCGCCAGCTATGATGGTGAAGTCCTCTATCAGGCCAGTTATCGGCGTGACCGTTTGGGGCGCATCGAACGCAAAACCGAAATTATTAGCGACACAGAAACGGTCTACGATTATGTCTATGACAACGTGGGGCGATTGGTGGGCGTCCAAAACACCGACTCAACCGTCAATCGCTATGTCTACGACAAAAATGGCAATCGGCTTTCTGGCCCAACCGAAGAGGAAACAGGCGTCTATGATGAGCAAGATCGCCTGATTGAGTATGCAGGCCAACGATACAACTATACCGCCGACGGCTATTTACAGAGCAAGGGGACGAGCAAATCCACAACCAACTATCAATATGATGTATTGGGTAATCTCTGGCAAGTGTCGCTGCCCGATGACCGTGTCATTGACTATATCATTGATGGCTCCAACCGTCGCATTGGCAAAAAAGTTGATGGTGAACTTGTTCAAGGATTTTTGTATAAGGATGAACTCAATCCAATTGCCGAGTTAGATGGCAAAAATAATGTCATCAGCCAGTTTATCTATGCCAGCTATACCCATGTTCCCGCCTACATGATCAAAGAGGGCAAAACGTACCGCATCATTACCGATCATCTAGGTAGCCCACGTCTTGTTGTGGAGGCCAGCAGCGGTGAGATTGTGCAACGACTCGACTATGATGAATTTGGCAACGTGATTGTAGACACAAATCCGGGTTTTCAACCCTTTGGCTTTGCTGGTGGGCTATATGATGCCGATACAGGGCTAGTCCGCTTTGGTGTCCGTGATTACGACCCATTTGCAGGTCGCTGGACAGCCAAAGACCCGCTGCGATTTGATGGCGGTGATACCAACATCTATGCCTATCTACACAACGACCCCATCAACTACATCGACCCCAGCGGCTTTTCGTTCTGGCAAGAGTTGATTGTCGAGGCGATTAAAGGGGCTGTGATTGGCGGGGTGACACAAGGCGTCAAGTGTCTTGCCTTCCAGACCTTTAGCATTGGATGTGCCATTGCAGGTGCAGCGGCGGGGGCGGGGACAAAGATTGTCCCAAAGATTGCCGATGAGTTGGTGGGGTCAATCTCTTTCCCAAATAGAGAGGACACAACGACGGCAATACGAGAACCTGCACCTGTATGCTTAGAGGTGGCCGATTTAACCTATGAAGAAATTCAATCCCAATATGATGAGCTAAAATCCGCACAGTGGAAGGTCTACTTAGACACGGTTGTCATTGGAACGTGTATCCGCTGGAAGGGTTTTGTCGGCGATATTGATACTGACAGCTTTATCATCAAACGCTCCAAACCCAACCTATTTGGCAACCCGCTTAACCTATTAAATCAGGTTTTGGACAAGATCATCATTAAGGATGTGTCTAACGAGACGATCCTCGCACTACGGGCAGATGAGGAGATCGAATTTGAAGCCATTATTCGCGAGATTAATGGCTTCCAAGGATGGATTCCCCCAGGATGGGTCCCAGGCTTAGAAGTCAGCCTCAGCGACGTGACCATCGTGGACGATTGATGCGTAGACATCTCTGTGCCAAAATTGTCCCTCTTTTGATATAAAAATGTCATTTGTCCGTAAGTGGTCTGTGGCATACTTGGACTAGAGTGATGGGTTGGCTGACAGCATCAGATTTACTGAGTATATGGAGTCAGGGGTTTGCCACACGTAACCACCCATATATAAACAAACACAGTATCCGCGTCATGCATTGCAGAGACGCTGGCACTGGTCCCTTTTCATATACTCAGTTTGTCGAGTGTTTTCATAGTCAAAAAACATAAAAGCTTAGTCTACAAGGTAATAGGTAAAATCTATTTTTGTATGGCAATTCAAAATGCTGTGTGAATCATATATTGTGACAGGGGGAGAGTTATGCGATTTTTTCTTCGCTGTATTTTATTCGCAAATTTTAATATTATGGGGCTACTTCTTCTGTTTGGTTTTTCTTGCTCAG
>JBCCFC010001370.1:0-3307 GCA_039029935.1 Chloroflexota bacterium | reverse complement strand
TTGTGGTTTTACAAGGGAAATCGTATTGCATGACAAAAGCCTATGTGTCAACAAAAGATGATGATTTAGAAGAAATTGTACGCTTGTTGAAAGCACAAAAATTAATGATCAATGAACGAATTGCAGAGGCAGGAAATGAATAATTCAACACAGTTCCAGATTTATGGCCGCACCAGCTATGAACAACCGCTAACATTTCTCAAAGAGATCGTGATAGAAGAACCTGACACAGAGGATATCATCAAAGCACGGACAATGGCTGCCGTCGATGAAACATGGATCGAGTTGATTGCTGTGCCGACAGCGTCGTTGATTCATGTGACAGAGAATGCATAGCGAGGAACGATAGCATGAGTAATACACAGCAGATATTTCAATCCCCCGATGACATGCCCGCAGAGGTGGCATCAGCGGTTTTGCACTGGATTCTCTCTGTGGCAGACACAAAACATCGCATCGGCTTTCAGTTCTCGCGCTGGGTAACAGGCACACCCGCGCTAGAGGCAGCGGTCGGGGCAGCGGCCATCACCCAGGATGAACTCGGCCATGCACGAAGCCTCTACGCCCTGCTAAAAGACTACCCCGGCGCACCCGATGGCGTGGGTGCCGAGAATGATTTGCAGGCTCGTGACCTCTATTATGTCCCACACGCGCTAACCCCCGACTGGGAAAGCTGGCTGCACGTGGTGGCGGTCATGACCTTGCTGGACCATGCATTGCAGATTGCGATTATGCAGATGGATGGCTCTGCCTACAAACCACTGGCAGGGCGCGTTGCCAAAATGGTGCAGGAAGAAAAGTTTCACCGCATTTTTGGTAAAAGCTGGGTTGAACGGCTGGTGCAACGCGATGATAATACGAAGGAAAAACTACAGACATCCATTGATTGGGCTTGGCGATTGACCGATGCGTGGATTGGCCCGGCTGACGAGGCAGTGACGACACAACTTGTCGCGGCTGGTGTGCTGAAGGGGGATGCGACCACTATCCGTCAACAGTGGCTGGATGCAGTGTCACCACTGTTGACGGATAACGGGCTTACAAGACCCGACGATATTGTCGATTGGTCTGGATGGGACAGCCAATTCCGTGCTATCTCTTCTCGCTAATCAATCTGAACAAAACTATGCGTAAAGAAATACAATGCTTGTTCTGCGAATCGACCGATGTTGAACTGATGTCGCTCTACGGTCAAACACTGCTCGGTTCGCAATACTATTGCCGAGAATGTAAGTCAATCTTCGAGGTCATCCGTTTTGATGACGATGACGATAATGTTGATGATGAAGAGGAAGAAACAGATGCAGTTTGAAACACTATTATTCGATCTGAACGACCAAGGTGTCGCCACAATCACGCTCAACCGCCCTGACCATCTCAACTCGGTCAATATGCAGATGCGACTTGAGTTTACCGCCGTGATGGATGAGCTTTTTTATAACAGTGACATCAAAGCCGCTGTGTTTACAGGCACAGGGCGCGGCTTCTCGTCCGGTGGCGACATGGGACACTTTGAACACGATTGGGTGACACCTGAATTCCGCGCCAACAGCCGCCGCTTGACCAAGTTCTTTGACGATTTGGAAGCGTTGGAAAAACCTGTCATCTGCGCCATTAATGGGACATGCACAGGCGCAGGCTTTGAACTGGCCCTCGCTTGCGACATCCGCATAGCCTCTGAAACAGCCACCATCGGCTTCCGCGAGAACTTCATCAGCCTCATTCCCGGCGTTGGTGGGTGCGCACGGCTTGTGCGCGAAATTGGCGTGGCGCGCGCCAAAGAGCTAATCTGGATGGGGTCCATGTACTCGGCCAAAGACATCTATGACATGGGCTTTCTCAACAAAGTTGTGCCACATGATGAATTGATGGACACGGCCTATGACTATGCCAACACGCTGCTTAAACGTGCGCCGCAATCCATTGGCTTGGCGAAAAAGCTCATGAATAACATCCATAACATCGACCAAACTTCTGCTGTCGCAATGGAGGGATTGGCGCAGAGTATTTTGCTAAAAACGGATGATCACGCCGAGGGTGTGCGCGCATTCCGTGAAAAACGCCGACCAAAGTTTATGGGAAGATAGGTCATGCTAATCGAATTTGATAGCAAGAAACCCCGTATCGGCAACAATGTATTTATTGCGCCAACGGCTGTGCTAATTGGTGATGTTGAGATTGGTGATGACACTAGCATCTGGTTTGGGGCGGTGTTGCGTGGTGATTATGGACCGATCCGCGTCGGGCGTAACTGCTCCATCCAAGACAACTGCGTCCTGCATTCTGGCTACGACGTCGTGACACGGATTGGCGACAACGTGACGGTCGGCCATAATGTGACGGCAGAAGGTTGTGATGTTGGCAACAATGCACTGCTGGGCAGCGGCTCGGTCGTCCTGCCCTACACCATGATTGGCGAACACACAGTTATTGCCGCCAATAGTACCGTTCTGGAACATAGCGAGTTCCCAGCCAATGTGCTGGTTGCTGGGTCGCCTGCCAAGGTCAAGCGTGAATTGACAGGGCGCGCCCTTGAGTGGCCTCAGTTTGCGATTGATAGCTATACTAAGTTGCAAGCACGTTATCGAGAACAGGGCATTGATAGGCTCAAGGTGTAACGTCCAGACGACTATAGAAGTGCTGAAAACTAGGGGAGAGATTGCGCTGCGTCTCCATATGTGGCGCAATTCGCTTTGCCCACTCATGCTTTTCCTGCAACACGGTCTTTATCATCCAAATCAATGAGTACGATGACCATACGCTCGGAGTCATTGACTAAACCATAGGCTCTAATTTTTGCAGGTAACTGACCAGGCAATGTTCTGATAGGCGTGATGCCTTCAAAAAGAGAACGCAAAGAATTGTGGGTAGCGGACCAGCCGTCCTCATTGACCGTTTTTGGCGCATAGGCAGGGTCGAGGTTGAGGGCTTCATATTTAAAATGGCCGTAGGCTTGGGTGAGTCCAACGGTGTCAGCCGTCATGGAAACAGATGCGCCTAAAACACAACCACCAGCCACTTGTCCACTCTCTTCCGCATTCTCTTCAACAACTGGACCTGTTAGCTGGTGGATTGGCTTCATCGTTGTCAATTGCCATATCGGACGCTGCACCGACACCATCACTGCTATCTCGATTTTCAATACACCCTCTGACACTGGCTTTTCCCAACTTGTATTGAGCAGATAGGGTGCTTGGCCTGACAGCCTTTCTATCTGATTTTCTATCGGCTTTTGCGAGATTTCTACCAGCCAATTAACCCCTTTCGCCAACATCCACCAGACTATCACACTTGGGTTGTTCCAGTA
>JBCCFC010001369.1:0-3308 GCA_039029935.1 Chloroflexota bacterium | reverse complement strand
TTATTATTCTTAGTTCTTTTTCCTCTATCTCTATTCTTGACCCATTTATTTCTTGTTTCATCATCCCTTCTCCGTTCGCTACAACTTTTCCCAACCCATTCCACTCTCTTCTTATTTTCACCTACTCTTCTTTCCTTTGCCACTTTTCCCTTTTTTCTCACCCTCCATAAACCCTTGTCTATCGTGTCTTGGCTTTCAGTTCACTCCTCATTCTTGCTTTTTAGTAATTTATTACAGTTTGTTAATTTCTAAATACTTCCTTTATATTTTTTTCAACACTCTCTATACTTACGCATATGCACCTACTCATCCTTGACAACGTTGTTGAGGATTATGTAACTTTAATCATCTGCTCAATAATTACTTTGAGTGATTTCAAAATCCGAAAAATATCAAAAATATCATCGCGGGTTGCAACATAGCTATGGCTAATACTATATTCTTGTCCTTGTAGTGCCATAAACGTCCAGATACCGCCTCGAACATAGCAGCCATAGACAGGATACTCATGGTGATTAACTTCTTGTGCGACAAGCATCGCAGCAAGTGCCTGCCCCGCAGGGTCACCATCAGAATCATCTTCTTTTTTATACTCATGTAAACAAAAATAGGGTTGCATGGGTCTGCGAATACCAGAAGCAATGATACCATCGGGCTTTCCACTGAGCTCGATATTACCAATTTTGCTACCCAATAAGCGTTTTGCAAAAAAGCGCCGATTTTCGCTAGAATAGTCAATAAAATCTATAAGTGGTGCAATGAACCCATAGGCCAGTTCTGTTTCATTCCAATTACGCAAATTTTTAATGAGTTTTTCCTGCAATATTAAAAGTTGTTGGCGTTCATGATCTGCAATATCTGCCTTATGCTCAAGCCAGTGGGCCAATACAGGCATATCACGTACTTCACGGATATTCAGCAATTCCTCAAGGAGAATAATGCTGCACTGCTTAAAATTATATTTGCCGGTCATGCCTCCCCCTTCTTAAACGGCAAAAACTCCTGCGCCTCTTCAATATACTCACGCACATGATCTTGCTCATTCTCGACAAAGTTGGCAATCGCATCCCGGAACTGTGGATGCGCAACCCAGTGATAGGAGTACGTTTCAATCGGCTCAAAGCCACGCTGAATTTTATGCTCACCCTGCGCACCGGAGTCAAAATGATAGAGATTATTGGCAATACAGTAATCAATCCCTTGATAGTAGCAGGTCTCAAAATGCAGTTGATCATATTCATCCAAGCAGCCCCAATAGCGACCATAGATGGTGTCTGCCCCCTTGAAGAACATGGCAACGGCAATGTTGATAATGTCATCTGGTGCGACCTCTTTCTGTGCAAAGATAAAGAGTAGGTTTTCGGGCATGGACTCTACCAGCAGATCAAAAAACTGACGGTTGAGATAGCCGTACTGACCGCGCTTCATGTAGGTTGCGTGGTAAAAGACAAAGAAGTCATCAAGCTGATCGTCATTAATCTCCTCACCTGTGAGATGCACAAAGGTAATCCCTTGTGCATCCACCTTCTCGCGCTCACGACGTACATTTTTGCGTTTGCGCGACGTCATCGACCCCATATAGTCAGCAAAGGTGTCATATCCCCGATTGTACCAATGGAACTGTGAACCGACGCGCTTCATCAAGCCAACCTGTGCTGATGGCTCACGATTGCCCAACTTGAACAGCCCCGATAACCCCGGATCACCCACCATTTCATCCAGATAATCAGTCAATGACGATTGGGGTAGCAGCAGATGCCAGGAGGAAAGGTTGCTCTGCTGACACAGTGCCAACATCGCACGCACACAAAGCTGATAGGTTTCCGGCGTATCATAGTCGGCACGGGTGAGGATACGTGGCCCAATACAGGGTGTAAAGGGGATGGCTGTCAGTAACTTCGGATAGTAATCTAGCCCATTTTGATAGTAAGCATTCGCCCATGACCAATCAAAGACATATTCACCGTAGGAGTGCGTTTTGCCATAACAGGGTGCAATTGCCACCAATTCATCGTCGTCATTGTAGGCCGTGAGATGCAAGGGTGTCCACCCCGCCTCTGGTGAGACACTTTCGCTTTTCTCCAATGCATCGAGAAATTCATGACGCATAAATGGATAATCAAGACCAGCAATGGCATTCCATTCTGCGGCAGGCAGCTCGCTGATTTGATTTATAAATTGAACTTTTAGTGAAGTCATAAGTGGCACACACTCCCTTACTCTACTGGCAGTCAAGAAAACTCGCACAAACATATAAAATCATTATAGGGCAACCCATGTCAACGTCAAAACGATTTCAGCTACCGATTTCGACAAGGGGAATCGCTATGCAACTATATTCTGCATGACAAGAAAACATTTGATGGCAGGATTCATTTTGCGCTGCTGCATGGGGTCGGTGAGCCGTTCCCAAATCCTGATGCCGCTTTGGCAGCGGTCTATGAAACATTGACGTTCATTGGTGCAACGATTAAATCCGCTGTAAACTAGGTATCTTGTAAACGAAGTTTTTTGATACGGCCATTTCTGTCCCTGCGAATATAGGGCAGGAATGACCAAAACACCTAGCTCTTGAAAGGATGCTGTTATGAAAGCAATTATGGTCATGTTTGATTCCCTCAACCGTCATATGCTCCCACCTTATGGATGCGATTGGGTCCATGCACCCAACTTCCAGCGACTGGCCGAAAAAAGTGTTACCTTTGACAATTCATATGTGGGCAGTATGCCCTGTATGCCCGCACGTCGAGAACTGCACACCGGACGCTATAACTTTCTCCACCGCAGTTGGGGGCCGCTCGAACCCTTTGATGACTCGATGCCAGAGATTCTGAAAAATCATGATATCTATACCCACTTTATCACCGATCATCAACATTATTGGGAAGATGGTGGCTGCACCTATCACAACCGTTATAACAGCTATGAATTTGTACGCGGTCAGGAAGGTGATCTCTGGAAAGGACACGTTGAACCACCCATTGAAATTCCACCATTTGAACGAGGATCAGGCTCGGACCCATCGGGGAAAATGTCAGAGCGTATGTGGCATCACGACTGGATCAATCGTACCTATATGACGACACCCGAAGAGCAGCCACAACCACAGACATTCCAGCTTGGCGTTGATTTTATGCGCGCCAATCATCAAGCAGATAATTGGTATCTGCAAATCGAAACCTTTGATCCCCATGAACCCTTTTTTAGCCATCAAAAGCACAAGGATCACTACCCACATGACTATGATGGTCCGCACTTTGACTGGCCGAACTATGGCCGCGTGACCGAGCCACCCGAACAGGTGAAAC
>JBCCFC010001368.1:0-3315 GCA_039029935.1 Chloroflexota bacterium | reverse complement strand
CTATGTTGATTCAGATTATGCTCAAGCACAGATGTATTATGAAAAAGCTGTTACTTTAGCCCGTAAAATTCAAAGTCCATACTATGAGAGCTTTTGGTTGGGTTTACTCGGGTTAGCGATGGAAAAACTATGGCGACTTACTGATGCCAAGAAATTTTACATAAATGCATTAGAGATTGCAGAGCCTATTGGCAGCCGTAAATTTGTGGCAACGACATTAAACAACTTGGGTTCAGTCAATAATCGACAGGGGAATTATCAAGTTGCTCAAGATTATTACAAGAATACACTAAAAATAGTAAAGGAAATCGGACATAGGGAATTGGAAAGTCATGCTCTATGGCATCTAGCACAATCAACTTTTCAGCAAAACAATTACCAAATTGCATTAGAATACAGTAATCAATCTTTAGCGATGGCAAGAACGGTTGGGAATCCTCTTGCGCAAATCTATGCACTCATCTATGCAGGCTACGCATTATCGGGTTTAATTCGTTATGTTAAGTCGGTGAAAATGTTTGATGAAGCAGTTCAATTGTGCTATCAAACCGAACAAGAAAATATTCTACTCATCGAAATTTTGGCAGGGTTAGGTCATGTATATGCGAAAAAAAACGACTGGAGGCAGGCAAGGGAGGTTATTGATGAGATATTGGTTGCACCCGAGTTCGAAGACTTGACGGGGGCAGAAGAAGCAATGCGTATTCAATGGAACTGTTATCACATTTTAACAAAGTCACAGAGCGAATCTGACACAATCCTCTCACGAAAAATATTGCAGAGGGCGTACAATCAGCTACAAACGCAGGCTCAAAACTTTATTGATGAGGGAGAACGGACCGTGTTCTTGGAGCATATAACGATTCACCATATGATTGTTAAGGAATTTACATCACAAAAATAGACGAGTACAGCGATGAAGAAAGTATTGTTTTTGATTCACCCACTACTGATCTGGATTCTTTTTTCAGCATCACTAATTTTGTTGTCCAACCCTCTGGTAGAAGCAGCCTATGCGCAGACCGACGCGACTTCAGTCTCGCCACTGACACTAGCGCAAAAAGATATGTATCTTGATACATTGGCAAGCGCAAACCAACTTTATGAAAATGGCCGTTATGCCGAGGCCGTTCAGGTTTATGAACAATTACTGGGTGAAAACATTCAGGATGGCACAATTTTTTATAACTTAGGTAATGCGTACTTCAAACAAAATCGCATTGGTCATGCTATTGTCAACTACGAACGTGCTATCCGCCTATTGCCGCGTGATGAAGATGTCGTTGACAATTTGGCATTTGCCCGCAGTCAGATTCTCGATGCCTATTCTATAGAGGATGCGTCCCTTTCTGAACGGATTAGTGACTTCTCACGCCGATGGATCACTGTCAATGAATTGGCGATTGTTGCACTTAGTTTATGGGTAATTGTCGCTGGGTTTATTTTCATTTATCGTTATTTGAGAACATCCACGCTGAAGAATCTCATTCGATATGGACTGATAATAACGGTTGCGCTCTTCTTATTGGTCATACTCATTCTTGGCAACACACTCTATACAGAACGGGTCAACCCAGATGCCATTGTCCTTCATGAGGAGATTCAAATCCAAAGCGGTCCCGGGGAACAATATATTACGGAATTCACCTTGCACAGCGGGTCAAAGGTTAGCGTGTTGGAGGCACGAGGTGCATGGACACGGATTGCACTGCCTAATAGTCAGTTGCAAGGGTGGACCGAAACACAAGGAATCGAGCCAATTCTTCATTCTCGCCGATGATCGTGACATATTGCGCCTCGAGAACGTATTCTAAACAATAGGACGCCAGTATAGCTGGATAAAAGGGTTCTATTAACGCACAAACCTTACTGAAATTTAAGCAGTGCGCTATCCGTCTTACATAATTCATTCATTTGGCGTATGTCATCTGTCGGTACATGTGATAAACTCTTGATCGTCAATATACTTTGTTTGGGTGAAGAGATAACGTTTTCCCTACATATATAAACGCTTGTTCCAGCCATATTAACCAATCTTATCATACAGCCAAGCAAAGAAGCTCAATAATTCTCGATACAAGCCGGAAATGGTTTACAAAAAGGATATACTCACACAATTAACTCAATTTCAGAGGACAACATGAACACAAACATGAATGCTCAATTTAGTTTTATACGATTTATCATTTGCGTCATTACGCTCACTAGTTTTACACTGGCTGGTTCTATGATCCACAGTGTCCCCTTGGCACTGGCAGCCCTCGATACAAATACACCATTAGCGGCAACAGTTGTAACGCAAAATGCGCCAGCCAGCCCCGTTGCTATTAGTATTGAGATGGCAGAAGATATAGATGCCATTTATCCCGGTGACACGATTCGCTTGGCAGTATATATCACCAATACAAGCGATGGCGTCATTGACAGTCTGCCATTTAGTTACACCTATGGGCCACTCTATCAGTCATTTGTGCGTGCAGAACCTGCTGCCGACGAAAACCTTACGCCTAATTCAGATATTGGACAACTACGCTGGGACAATCTTACTGATTCATTAACAGATGACTCTAGCTCAGGTCTTGGTGCGGGTGAAAGTATCGAGATTCAGCTTGAATTTGTTGCAGGGCTAGATACGGAGAAATTAACCCTTGGTGGTACAACACGAAATGTGGCGGTGTCGGGTAATGCCGACGCAAACATCCGTTTTACTGTTTCTCGCACCCCAGACATCGCCGTAGAGGACCTGATTGTAGATCGACCGGATACTGATGTGACGATTTTATGGCGCACAACGGATGAAACCAATATCACCAGCTTTATAATTTTGCGCTATAGTAATATAGACACAGAGAAAGCAGTTTTGACAGAACCAGAAATTTTGGCAATCAATTCGGGGGAGCCAACAGGCAATAGCTACGATTTTGTTGATACAACAATGGACCCACAACCTGGTTCAAAGTATCAGTATGTACTGGATGTACACATGACCGATGGTAGCAGCAACCAACTCAATTTAGGCTTGGTTGATATTCCAGCAGCACAGAGTACCCCAATCCCAGGAGGGGTAATTACTTGGCCGACGGCTATAGGTACAGATAGTGCAACTGAAGGTGCAGATGAGGCATCGGACGAAGAACAGAAATGGTATGTTTACTTGCCAATATTGATGGCAGAATAATTCTCGATACAATTTGGATATCAAAATACAACATATTGGGATTCTAAAAAAGCTACTTGGTTGTGAGATTGACCAAGTGGCTTTTTTTTATTGTATAGAGGAATCTGCTGAAAAAAGTCCGACTTCTGTAGAATTTG
>JBCCFC010001367.1:0-3317 GCA_039029935.1 Chloroflexota bacterium | reverse complement strand
CAAAAAGAAGGATGCGCTATTTTTCGGAAAAATAGCGCATCCTTCTTTTTGTATTGGACCCTTCTAGGAAACATCTAAGCTACCCCCACATCCAATACTTCTTTAAGATTCTTTCATAAACAACTCTCATCGTTTTCTTAATCGCCATCCCGATAATGGAGACAACTTCACAACTGAGTGAAGAACAACAAGATGACAAGGTGACAGGGTGATGGGGTGATGGGGTGATGGGGTGAACTTAAATTTTACCTTCAACCCTTCAACTATTCAACTATTCAACCTTTCAACTCAAAACATGGAGATTAAGACAATGTTAAACATAAATCTAAACAAGAAACAGGTAACGCGGACCATTACAACCCTGTTGGCTGTTGGTGTGGTTTCAACGATGGTGATTGCGGGATGTACGGTGAACAATCCTGCTGGCGAGGGTCGAGAGTCAAGGGAGCATACCGAACAACAGGGGGAACATGGCACTGCTGGTGAATCTGGCGGCGAATCCGATGGTGAGCATGGCACTGCTGGTGAATCTGGCAGTGAATCTAGTGGCGAATCTAGTGGTGAGCATGGAGCTACTGGCAGCGAGGACGCCGCCAATGCCCTTCGCTTGGACGAGACGTATGATGAGGTCCAGTATGGTGCTCGTTTGGTGATGCGTTATGATGCCCAGGCGAACGCCTTTGTTGGGACAGTCGAAAATACGACAGACACGACTTTGGATCAGGTTCGGGTAGAGATTCATCTGTCCAACGGGACGGAGCTTGGACCCACACCTCGCACAGACTTAGCAGCAGGTGAAACAATGGACATTACACTGCCTGCGACTGCCGAGGCATTTGATGGATGGATTGCTCATGCTGAGGTTGGCTCAAATGAGGCAGGACATGGTGCTGACTCGGGTGGCGAAGGTAACGGCGAAGGGACTGATGAGCATGGTGCTGATGACGAGTCTGGTGGCGAAGGGGCTGAGTCTGGTGGCGAAGGGGCTGGTGAGCATGGTGGTGCTGGCGGTGAAGGGCATGGCAATGAAGGCGGTGCTGAGGGTGGTGAAGGCAGTGGCGAATCTGGGGACCCCTCTAGTCCCATCCTTGCACTCAATGAAAGTTGGGATGGTGTCGTTAATGGAATCCGCACAGCCATGTCCTATGACGAAGCCACTGGGTCCTTCTCTGGCCTTGTTGAGAATACGACCGACCAGACAATCTGTTTTGTGCAAATTGAGCTAAATCTCAAACAAGGCACGCAGACCGTTGTTGAACTAGGACCACAGCCTGTTGGCGACCTCGCTCCTGGACAGCAAGTCACGACGGAGCTACTCGTTGCGAATGAACCGGAAGCGGTAGGCGTCACCTTTGATGCATGGGAAATCCATCCAGAGATGTTTGACTGCAACGGCCCTGGTCCGGCGGCGGGTGATGATGCTGGCATTGAGGGGCATGGTAGTGAAAGTGGTAGTGAAGGCTCTGGTGAGCATGGGAGTGGCGGCTAAGACGGTTATCGAATGAATGAGTACCCCCGAATGAGGACCACCGAATGAATTCGGCGTCTGTTAGGCGAAGCTTGCTAAAGCAGGCTATGCATAACTCGAACATATTGTGGGAATTGAACCCCTCTAATGGATAGTCTATAGATAATTTAGAGGACGTGATGCTGGTTATCGGCATCACGTCCTCGTTCTAATGGTGATTTCGACCACACAATCCGTTAGAACGAGCCTTTCAACTTTCCACTATTCACTCTCCACTATCGGTAAGAATATCCGCTGCGTGGCAGGCTGTGCCATATCGCTGGTGATGTCAATCGTCATAACCACAGGGCGCGCCACCAAGCCATCCTCATCGGTGGCATAGACAACGACACGATACTCGCCTACTTGGTCAAAACCTGTATACGCACCACCATACATGTCCTCACCCAACTCGGTGCGCCGTTGTAGCGTCACACGGGCCAGCCCATCCTCAGAGTTGAGGACGCCATCGCTGGCAGGTGGTGTGTAGTCAGGCGGGTAAACAACAGCCCAGACATCGGCCACACCTTGGTCATCACGCACTTCGACTTGGAAATTACCTTGTTGGTTGATGATGGCTGTGGGTGGTTGTGCGTTGGCGATGTAGGGGGGCCATTGGATAGGGCTACTTGACCGTGATGGATCCGAAAAGCTAAAATCTCGCTCCGATGCAATAATGCCATCATCGAACTCATTCGGTGTTTCATTGCCATCGCCATCTAGCCAAGGGGCTTGAGATGGGTAAAGTGTCTGCACACTCAATTTTGCACGTCGAAATGCAGAGGCCAAATGGTCCCCCATATAGAGACGTGTGAGAAACGCATCGGAAAAGCGAATACCATAATCCGAGGCATAGGCATCAGACTCCACATTGGTGGATGTAATCACCACACGCCCCTCTTTGCTGATGCTGTTGTCCCAGCTGTCAATAAAACTACCTGAATGACAGGCTTCGACAATGACATTCACCTCTAGTTCTGGTACAGCCGACTCTAATTCCCGCAGCCATGCATCCAGTTGATTGGTCGTCAGGTATTCATTATTGAGATCATCAATGTATAGCAAATCGCGTTCACCGTGATCGATGAGATAGAGCGTTAATTCATGTTGCTCACTGACCCGTTCTCGCGCCCATTGTGTAATGCCATTCTCTAAATTTTCAGTCGTCGCCATCTGATCGTGACCGAGCAATTCGGGGTCGGTTGACAAAAAGAGAATGGCCTCATCAGAGAGTCCCCTGCTCTGGAAAAAGCGATAGACCTTTACTGCGGTGTCATTGATGTTGTTCTGCAATGTATCATTGGCGCGGAGTCTCCCCGCCAAAATAATCACTGCTCCCGTAGGCTGCTCATCGGACAGTTTGCGTACCGACACTTCATAGCTGACGTCAGGACCAAACACATCGCCGTCCATGTTGCGTAGATTCAGATATATGGATTGACCCGCTTGGGCATATATATCGAGCTTGACACCTGGAGCAAAGGTTTCATTCCATTGTGCAATGGATTCATTGTTACAGTCAGAAAAATAGGCAAGGTCCACATCAGCGAGGGAACTATCGGGAATGTGAACTTCTACTTTGTATGTGCCAGTTGTAGGGGCGATGAAGGTGAACCAGTCATTGTCATTACTCATCTGGAAGGTATGGATTTGTGCTATTCCGTTGAGTAGGATTTCGACTGCTTGCTCACAAATATTGCCTGCGAAATACTCCAGCATATCATCAATATTGCCAAAATTGCTGGGGATAGCGACGGGTTCGGTTGCAGTCAATTTGGTGAGAACGTTAAGCTCCTCAGGAAGCGGATTT
>JBCCFC010001366.1:0-3332 GCA_039029935.1 Chloroflexota bacterium | reverse complement strand
GGATGCCAAGCGGTGTCAACACCAGCGTAATCGAGTCAAAGAGACTCTGTAGCGGTAGCTCACCGGGGCTAAAGACTTGGACCCGTTGTACGGCCAAGCCGCCTTTCTCGATTTTGTCCGCGACATCATCGGCAATACCCTCTACATAGCCCTCATCCATAATCTGTGTCCTGTCTCCCTCGACACGGACATAGACAATTGAGTAATCACGCGAGCCACCCAGCCGCTCGGCGGTTTCCATGTCAATGTACCCCGATGCACTCCCCGAAAAGCTGGCAGGCATCATGTTGGCATCATGGACAGAGCCAGTCAATGTAAGCGTTCGTGCCTTGCCCTCACTGGTCTCCACCTGCAACGTGTCCCCTACTGCCAGTCCTTCCGGTAATGCGCCTGCGGATTGAAAGGCACTGCGTTCGATAACAAGCTCATCCTTCTCCGGCCATCTAAGGAAAGACGAACTACTTTCGGCATTAAACGCCCTATTGTCGTCTAGTTGTGGCACAAGCAAATTGACCCGCGCCTCCGTAAAATCATCAACTGCTGTCAAGCTAATCGACTCCCACAGTTCCGGCTCTCCGGGTGTAGCGACATTAACATTCACCGACACCAATGACCGCCCCTCGGCCTCAGACACACCAGGAACCCGTCGGATGACCTCTAGCATCTCATCGTCAACGCCACCCGCATAAATCGTGGCATGAGCCGCATTGCTCTGGTCATAGACTGCCTGCATTTCATCCAACACCACTGTGCGAATATGCTGTACGACACCCACCGCAAAAATACCAACGGCGATGGAGGCCACAACAAGGAGTGTTCTTGCACGGTTGGACCAGAGGTCGCGCTGTACTTTGCGCCATCTTGGGCTGATAACTCGATTAAGCATACGCCACCTCCAGGTTTTGCATGGGTGTGGGGGTGTGATGGTGTGATGGTGTAGGAGTGACTAAGTTGATGGGGGATTGAATCACACGAGGTTTTACTGTTGATTTGACTGTTGCTTCATCACCAATGATTTCACCGTCTGCAATGGTGACGGTGCGGGTGACGCGCTGTGCCATTTCGTCGTCGTGTGTCACCATTAGGATGGTTTTGCCGCCATCAACCAGTGTCTCAAAGAGCGAGAAGATAGCGTTGGCGGTGCGTGAATCGAGATTGCCCGTCGGCTCATCGGCTACAATGATGGGTGGGTCATTGGCAAGCGCACGGGCAATGGCAACACGTTGCTGTTGTCCCCCTGAAATCGCAGTGGGCAGCTTGTCAATTTGGTGCGCCATCTCCACCTGCTCCAGCAGCGCAATGCCCCGTTCTCGTCGCTCACGCGCCGTGTACATGTTGCAGAAATCCATCGGCAGCATCACATTCTCCAGCACAGTCAATGTCGGCAACAGTTGGAAAAATTGAAAGACCACACCAATCGTCCGGCCACGCCAGCGTGCAATTTGCCCCTCATTGAGCTTATGCACAGGCGTCCCATCCACAAAGACATCACCCGTTGTCGGGCGGTCAATGCCCGTGATCATATTGCTTAGGGTGGACTTGCCACTCCCCGACTTGCCGATGACGGCCACAAATTCACCTGACGACACGGTGAGGTCCACGCCCTTCAAGGCATGGAATTCCCCCGCTGCCGTCTGATAGGTTTTGACAATGTTGTTGAGAGAGATTAGATGCGGTTTATGTTCCTGCTGAATCGTATCCGCTTTATTTTGTCGAAATCGCTTGAATAACATGTTGTATCCCTTGTTTTAGGTAAAAGGCTTTCAGCTAATCAGCCATCAGCTTTCAGCCAGAATCTGCCCGTGTCTCTTGGCTGATCTTATACTTTCCTATACTATATGCTTTGGCGTGGGCCAATGGTTTCTGAGCCACTCTGATACAACCGATTTTATCAAGCTCCAACCACAACCGATAGTGAACCCACTCAACAGCCACCATGAGTGTACTCACAAAGTTATCTGAGAAAGCTCACAACAATTTCATGAGCGCAACAAGTACACAATGTTGTTGATCATGCTATAATGAGAAAAATCGCAAAGTTGCAGGTCGCAGGGTCAACTGCCAATTATTAACTATTAACTAAACCAAAAAAAGAAATTAGAAATAGAAGTCCGACTTTTGGCATGACTGCCAGTGTAAATACTCACTCAATGAAAAGTCGGACTTCTAAAAACTTATTGGGGTTTACTTAACTATCAACTATCAACTATCAACTAAAACATGTCAATTTCATCAATTTTACCAGAATTCAATCTTGCTCAACTGAGAGCCGAGCCAACCGAGGATGGTTTAGAACCGGGACTCCTACCCGTCTTTCGTATGGTCGCTGGTCTACAGATGATCCTGTCCTTTATTGCTGTTGTCACCCTCATGTTGGCGATTGAGCAGGTATTAATTTTTCCAACGCTGTTCTGGCTCTCATGGACAGCGGCACTCTTTATATTTGTCTCTTGGCCTATCCTGGGCAATAGGTTCGGAAAAGCCTTTCTCCCCATCGCATTGGGGTTTCAAGTCATGACATCTCTCATGGACAGGATCTTTGTCGTTCGCGAATGGGCTACTGGAGACTTGGCAGGTGAATTGACTACGTTCAATGAGCGCAGCCTTGAGCAAATTTTGGATGGCACAGGGTGGCGGCTATTCTTCTTTCTGCTGATTCCCTTGGTCTTTGTAGCTTGGCAATATGACTTCCGCCAGATAGTGCGCTTCACAGTGGCCGTTACGATTGCCAGCATAGCCACCACATTAGTCGCATTAAACTTTGAGTTTTCAGAATGGCCCACAATTATCCCGCCCGCAATTGGTCGAGGTATCATCCTCATTGGCATCGGCTACATCATCACCCGCATGATGAATGCACAACGTAAGCAACGTCAAGCCCTTGCCGACGCCAACGCCAAGCTGGTGGATTATGCGACAACGGTGGAACAACTTGCCATCAGCCATGAACGCAATCGACTGGCGCGTGAACTGCATGACACACTTGCCCACACACTCAGTTCACTCTCGGTGCAGCTTGAAGCCGTCGACAGCGCATGGGATGACACCCCTGAGCAAGCGCGCACCCTACTCATCAAGTCCATTGCGAATGCGCGTAGCGGGCTTGCCGAAACCCGTCGTGCGCTACAAGCCCTGCGCGCCTCACCGCTAGAAGATTTGGGGCTGGTCCTGGCAATTCGCACACTGGCGCAGTCGATTGCCAATCGCAAAGTATCTACTCAAGCGCCAGGAGCAGGACGGTTCCTGGAAGCGCGCGACCGAACGCCCCCCGCTCAGCGAATCACACATCACCTGCACGGTTCTCGCCGTTCACTACATGCAGAAATACGCGG
>JBCCFC010001365.1:0-3343 GCA_039029935.1 Chloroflexota bacterium | reverse complement strand
GCGGCCATTGGTGTGTAGCGCCGATTTTTAATAATTTGGGCATTTAGTCTGACCTAGGTCGGGGCATAAATAAAAATATTGACCACTCTTTGAGCTATTTTCTCAGCACGTGATTATAGCGCCGAGGTTCATGACATCACGCATTCCTCGCAGCCCCTAGCTTACCCCCACGAATCATATAGTAGCACGATTCCATGGGATAAACATGGGATAAGCTAGCTTGGTGGTGTAAACAGCGTTGCCGCCATATATCGTTCATTGGCCTCGCCACCGCTCGCACTACCCATCACACTGCCCGTCACATCATCATGAAAGTAGTATGCCGTCAGAATCGTGCCATCGGGTCGCTGGATTGTGCGTGGGTACCCGATGTCGTGGTTGCCACCGTCATCACGCAACACAATATCATTGCCCCATGTTATGCCGTCATCTGCACTGATTCTGGTGTGCATCCCAAAGGGTTCGTCACGATAGCCATAGACCAAACAGATGCGCCCATCATGAAGACGAGTGAGCGTTGGCGGGTTCCCTCCTTTACCAGTGTCTGCAACGGGTTGAGTAACATGTGTCCATGTTACCCCGTTGTCATCCGACGCATAGAGGTCAATCCAATTATCGGCGGTTGTAAAGGTTAACTCTGCATGGTTGCTACCTGTTCCTCGGCCAACCCGATTGCCCTGACAGCGGATGGCAACCAAAATTCGTCCCGATGGCAACCGCAGACTGGCAGGCATGATGTCAAACTCTTTGCCTGGTGGTTCATCCCCAATCCACGAGACAAACTCGACGGTCTTGCCACCATCGGTTGTCTGCGCACAAAAGACACGACCCTCTTCGCCATTGGGCTTGGCTGACGTCAAAAAGAAGAGACAGTGATTCTGGCTCAAGACGATATAATCTGTACGTGCGGCGATGCCCGTCTGCGCAAACATAGGCAGCGCATAGGGGCCATCCCAAGAATGACAGCGATCATAGGAGACATAGAACCACGAGCGCGCTCCTGCCCGTAACCCTGTACGCCCACACATCAGCGCAAAGTCGGGATGGGCAAAGTCAATATTCCCTGGCGGGTCGGTTGGCTCGTTGACTGTATTGGCGACGGCTTCAATGCCTAAATCTGTCACCACATGCTCGTCTGTCGAAAGCCCACGATTGCCAGGCACACGACAGGGTGTCTCCACTACTGTCCACGTTTCCCCGCCATCCAAACTACGTGCCTGCATCGCCCCAAAAGGATGAGATCGATCTCGTGCATGAAAGCCACCATCGGGATTCATATACCCTACGGTAAACCCAAGGACGATCTCGTCGTCCCACTGCCAAATTCCATAATTCGCCGGCCACCCCGCAAATCGACCTGGCTCGTGATAAATTTTAATGTGTTTCATGGTTTTCTCCAGTTGAAAAGTTGGCTCTTTGTACTTGAGTGGGTAAAAAGAGAGATTCTCACTCTATATTAGCACAGAAAGGCGGTCTATGTCCTAATATATGCAGGACACGGATCGTTTTGCATATCAGCATCCTATACACTAATATCCTGCATTCACATACAACGACTCTGTATCCGGCCCAAAACCCAATTCGCCCCGTCTTCTGCGGAAGTCAATCAATGCCTTGGCATAACTCTCGTCGTCAATATAGTTGACCGTCTCATCTGGGTTACGCTGCAAATTAAACAGCACTTCGGGCATATCTTCACCGTAATATTGATATTTGAGGTGATCTTGTTTGATCATCAGATTACGCCCACCAAACTGCGAGACGGTTTCGTTGTGCCACACCGCCGCGCTATCTCCACGCAAAAGTGGAACCATACTACGACTGTCCAACCCATCTGGCGTGGGAATGTCGGCCAAATCACAAAGTGTCGCGAAGAGATCGCACAGATTGACATTTTCATTGACAACACGACCATGTGAGTCTTCGCCTAAGCCATGAGGCCAACGGATAATGAGCGGCACACGGACACTGGCCTCAAAGAATTTCTGCTTTTCCCAGATGCCATGCTGTCCCAACATCTCACCATGATCGCTGGTGTAGACAATGATCCAATCATCCAAATCCTGTCCTACAAATTGCAGTGCGTCCAGAATGCGCCCATACTCATCATCAATCGTCTCAATCATGCCATAATACGCTGCCTTTGCCCGTCGTAGATCGCGCTCGGTCACATCCACGTCCGGACGTACCTGTCGCTGACTGAGGAAGGGATGGTCAAAGGTCTCATGCTCTACGAAAGGTGTCACACGGTTGAGATAGTAGTTAAACTTTTCCGCATTGGTCATATACGGATAGTGGGGCTGGTTGAGGCTGACTTTGAGTAGTAATGGACGGTTGGGTGAAGCGCGGTCAAAGAAGGGATCGTTAAAGTATTGCTCAATAAAATTGAGCGCACCTTGCACAGTGTATTCATCCTGCGTTATATTGCCAGGACGACCAATGCCGGCGCGCAAAATCTCCTTGGTGTCCGACCATTTGACGGCACGGGTGGCTGGCACATGCGCATCAAACTCCGCTTGGACACGCCCCTCGACAAAATGGCCTGCCATCTGCATCACGTTGCCGATGCGGTGCGTCCATCCCTGCATCTGGTCCGTCCCCGTGTGGTGCAACTTGCCACAGGCCACTGCTGTATAGGCATACTGTGCAAAGCGGCGCGCAAAAGTCATGTGTCCTGGTGGCAGGTCCTGGCTAAACTGCTCGCAGCCCGTTGTGCGTGGCAACTGCCCCGCCATCATCGACTGCCGCCCCGGAATGCAGATGGGTGATGGCGTATAGGCGTTGTTGAAGACTACGCCGCTCTCGGCAAGGCTATCTAGTACAGGGGTGCGCACGATGGTGTCGCCAGCATAGCCAATGGCGTCGGGTCGATGTTCATCGCTCATGAGAAATAGGATGTTTGGTCGTTTTGGCATGTATCCCCCTCAGTTATGCTGGTACAGAATGGACACGAAGTTGTGCTAGCAAACTAGTGAGGACTTGGATGGTTTTGTTGCTTTGTAGAATTTTTTGTAGATGAGCAATAAATTCCTCTTCGGAATCAGCGGTGACAATATATCGTTTGAGACGAGGAGATGTTACGGAGCGAAGACCAGCCGCAAGTGCAGACATTGTTTTAGATGACGTATTCAATATTTCGTATACTTCCGACTCATCATCGTCAACTTGTTTTGTTACATAATCTTTTTTTGCACCAATCTCATCGCCCATTTCTTCACCAACAGATATAGTAACAGGATATGATGGAATGTCATGATGAATTGAAAATAAAAGATAATGGTAGTTATTGAGGGTTGGAGCCACAATGTAGAAATGATAGGTCAAATATTCCGGTATTATTTCG
>JBCCFC010001364.1:0-3344 GCA_039029935.1 Chloroflexota bacterium | reverse complement strand
TGGCTGACTAGCTGACTAGCTGACTGGCTGACTAGCTGACTAGCTGACTAGCTGACCACCTGACAAGCTGATTTTACAAAAAACAAAAAATCCCGGATACAGCCCCATCACAATTTGTGACAGAGCCATATCCGGGAACGAGTACAAACCAATGCGCCCGCGGTGCCATCCCGCTTAGACTAAGCAGACAACGTACATCATGCAATAAAAATTTGCACAAAAAAATCTTTGTGTGAAACACAAAGATTCATTCAAAACCTTGTCTTGCCAGTCTCACTCTACGAAAACAGAATGTATATCAACATTCGATTCTCAGCGCCCTGATAACGGTGGCGTCTCCGAAGTTTGCTACTGATTTAGGATAAACCTGACCTGTTCGCAAACCTAACTCCCCAGCCCATTCTCTATCCACGTTGTTGTTCTCTTCACAGCAACCAAGAACTCTCTGAAACCCGTTTGGATAGATACTCTTCTGGTTCAATGTTTTTAGATATTTAATTGAATATGATGATAGATCGTTTTTTGGGAATTGTCAATACCCAATTTTGAGCAAAGATTGGATGAATCGCTGGCTTCGTTGCCCATGAGGACATGTTGAACAACGTGCAGTAAGATGAATGTGCCGCCCCTATTCGTATCTAACACCTTGGAAACAAATAGGGACGGTACGCTAACGCTTATTCAGACTCTACTTTCGTCATTAGGCGATTTCACAAAAATAAATACACATTTCACGAGATTCTAACTATTAAACCATCAGCGGCTTACTGTTGGCAGGAAAATCCGATGCCCTACTTCCACCAACATCGTCACTGGCCGCGCTGACAAGCCATTGATATCCCGTGCATGGATAACCACACGATAGACACCCGTTTCGGTAAAGCCCATGTAGGGTTCCGCTTCGACATAACGTGCATCAACGGCGGAACTTTCTGGGACAAACTCAATCACATCCAAATTGGGGTCATTCAATTCCCCGTCATCCTCACTAGGCAGCGTGTAATTGGGTGGGTAGACAATGCCCCAGACAGCAGTGATGTCGTTGTTGCCTCGTTGGTGACGCACCTCAGCATGGAATCCTGTACCAATGCTCTGTATATCGGCGGAATGATTGACAGTGGCGATGTAGGGCGGCCATTTATCTAGTAGCAGACTCCCGGATTCAACAAAACTCCGTAATGAAGCCTGTGCAATATCATCCGGCTCATTGGGTGTACTGTTTCCGTTGGCATCAATCCAAGGGTCTTGGTTGTAATGAACCTCTTGGACGCGGTTGGCACTCATTTGGAAGCTGTAGCCAAGATTGTATTCTTGATGCAGGAAGGTAATCAAGTTATCAGAAAACTCAGCCCCATGCCGTGAGACATAGGCGTCGTAATCTTCACTAGAAGAAGTGATGATTACGCGTCCAGCTTTGCTGATGGTTGTTCCGTCGCTTCGGTCAATAAAACTGCCCGCACGACAGGCTTCGATGATGACATTGACGAGCAAGCCAGCGAATTTGTCTTCAAGCGTTGTCAGCCATGCGTCAAGGTCTTTGGGAACCAGCACCTCGTCCTTATCGAGATAGAACTTGTCACGGTCGCCATGATCGACGAGATAAAGCGTCAATACACGACTTGTCCCCTCAACCTCCAGTTGTTCAGCAGCCCAGTTGGTAATCGCCAACTCCAGATTACGTTCGGTGGCGGGATCATCGTAGCCTGGCAGCGAGGAATCTGTCGCCAAGAAGTAAATCTCGCTGTCTTTGCGCCCCTTGGCCTTCAACAAATTGTAGGCATCCTGTGCAATATTGTTGATGTTTTCCTGTAATGGGTCGGCATCACGATAACGCCCTGCCACCACAATCGCTGGACCGGGGATAATCTTGTTGCCGCTCTCATCGGTGTTACTGGGCATGGCGCGCACCGAGAGACTGTAGTAGACATCGGCTCCCGCCTGTAAATCAAAGTTTTTGAGTTGGATGTAGAATTGTTGTCCCACTTCACTAGCGGTCACATCGAGCCGCGCGCCCGGTGCAAAGGTTTCTGTAAATCGGTCCTCATGTAGGCTATCACAGTCCGTGTGATAATAGAGGTCAATGTCGGCACGTGAGTCGTCGGGGATGGTGACTTCGATGCGGTAGATACCCGCCGTGGGTGCTGTGAATTGAACCCAATCGACATCACCGCTGTTATAGAAATTGTGAATCTGGCTACCCCCGTCGGGTTCAATGACAACGGCGTCGACGCAGTTGTTATTGGGTTCATAGGCATCCGGACTACCCTCTGGTGTTGACGTGGCAGTGGGTGTAGGCGAGGGTGTAGGGGACGCCGTTGGGGATTCAGTCGGCACGTTTGTGGCTGTTGATGTCGGAGAAGGGGTATGAGTTGGTATTGGGGTCGGTGTGTGCGTTGGGGTCGGAGATGGTGTATTGGTTGGGACAGGCATCGTTCCTGGTGGATATGTTGAGGCAGAGATAACATCGCTATAGATGCTCCAAAGCGCGTTGGGTTGGTTCTCAGTCCCAGCAGGATCACCCGGAGTGGTATATGGTGGTGTGTAGGTACGCATACGGATAGAATAAAGTGTATTTGGCGCAAGCCCCGTGATGATGGCGTGGCTATCACGTTTATTGGCCGTTATCCTCTGAAGAATCTCAGTGTCACCTGTTGTGAGGATGATTTCATAATAACCGCCTCTTTCACTATCCTGAAAGAGAATTGGTGTCCACTCAAGTCGAATCGTGTCTGTTGAGATCGTTGTGGCTGATAACGATGTTGGGGGTACAGTCTGGGTGTCTGCCCATGTGTCGTCAATGCCATTGACAGCCGTATCTGTAATCGAGATAGCGTTATAGTCAAGCTCCAGTGATGATAGCTCCGTCAACTCGATTGGAAGCGTATATAGCTTATTGCTACTGAGGTTAAGATGGGTCAAGTTTGTTAGGTTTTCGATATCAGATGGCACGGATTCCAAGCCGTTTTGAGACATATCCAAGTCCCTTAGCGCAGGTAACGAAGTCACAACATCGGGTATGGTATGAAAATCATTGTGGTAAAGATTCAGGGTCTCTAACTTGTCTAGATTGACAAATCTTTGTTTGGCAGAGCTGCCCCAGACCGCTACCCCACATGGTAAGCCCTGACTACACGGTCGAAAAGTTCAAGACCGCCACCCGGGTTGTGGCAGAAGCCCCCGTAGTGACGGGAGACGCGTCACTCATGGAGGACTGGGACGAGGCAGAAGAAGCCGCCGCCACCGAGGCGGAAACGGAAGCCCCAACCGATGATGTGGAGGCTCAGCCGAAGAAGAAGCGCCGCCGCCGTATGACTCTCATCCTTGCCATCGAAACATCATGCGAT